>NZ_FMUD01000046.1:0-38398 GCF_900100825.1 Agrobacterium sp. DSM 25558
ATATATTTCTATTAATGAACAATATATTAGAAAGTATCGGTCGCCAAGTGAAAAATCCGTCTTCGAGCATGAAGCACCATCATTTCTGCCGCTCGAAAATGCATAACTGGATTGTCGAACGCTGGACATGACGAGTAAGCCCTAATAGACATGATCAGGGAGAATTGTCAGACATCCTGGCAATGGTAAAAGCTTCGCTGGAGGGCGCGGTTTTACCTGACAATGTGGAGGACTAACTTTGAAATCCGAACGTGTGCTGCGCGCAGAGTCCATCTTGCCGGAGGATGCCGCCAATGCTCTTTTGGTCGGGCGCGTCTGGTCGAACGCAAAGGGCGGGCCGTGCCCCGTGCTGATTTCTGGTGATCGCGTTCTGGATTCGACCAGCATCGCTGCTACGATGTCCGGTCTAATGGAAACGGAAAACCTCGTAGACCATCTGCGCCAACCCCGTGATCTGACAGATCTCGGTGACCTGCAAGGCTTCCTCTCTGGCGAAGCCGGTAAAATTCTAGCGCCTATCGATCTTCAGGCCATCAAGGCCGCCGGTGTGACGTTTGCAGACAGCATGTTGGAACGTGTCATCGAGGAGCAGGCGAAGGGCGATCCGCGCCGCGCCCAGGATATCCGCGTCAAGCTTGCGCCGGTTCTTGGTGATAGCCTGCGTGGGCTGGTGGCCGGTTCGGAACAGGCAGCGGCTGTTAAAAAGCTGCTTCAGGATATGGGGCTATGGTCTCAATATCTCGAGGTCGGCATCGGGCCGGATGCTGAAATCTTCACCAAGTCCCAGCCCATGTCTTCTGTCGGTTGCGGCGATCTGGTCGGCATTCACCCGATTTCGCAATGGAATAATCCAGAGCCTGAAGTCGTCCTCGTGCTAAGATCCGATGGCACGATCGTCGGTGCCACCCTCGGCAATGACGTGAACTTGCGCGATGTCGAGGGACGCTCCGCCCTGTTGCTAGGAAAGGCAAAGGACAATAACGCCTCCTGCTCGATTGGTCCCTTCATACGATTATTCGATGACAGCTTCTCAATGGAAGACCTGCGCCGCGTCCGTGTCGGTCTTGAAGTGCATGGCGAGGATGGATTTAAAATGACGGGTGAAAGCCCGATGGAGGCAATCAGCCGTTCACCTGAAAGCCTTGCCGCGCAACTCATGAACCGCAGCCACCAGTACCCCGATGGAGCGGTTCTGTTTTTGGGCACGATGTTTGCGCCTGTGAAAGACCGCCGCGGTGCCGGCGAAGGCTTTACCCATGAGGTCGGCGATCGCGTGGAAATCTCCACCGCTAAACTCGGCCGGCTGGTGAATTGGGTTGAGCGCACCGATGTTTGCCCACAATGGACTTTTGGCGTCGGGGCGCTCATTCGCAATCTGGCTGGTCGCGGTCTCTTAGATCGGATGTGAACCAAGCGGCCAGCATGACGAGAGTGATGCTCGCACATTTCAGGGCTTATCTGGCGATTAAAATTTCTGTTCTGGTTCGGAGCAGCCGGATGCAATGTTGTTCGAACGCTTCAGTCTCCGACGTTCGCATCATTGGCGTGCTATCTGCCCGGCGAGTTTGAAGGGGCTCGCCACGGCAGCGCCTGCGGCATCGAACACGAAAGCACCTATGTTTCCACCGTTGCTGCGCATCCGTGCATCGGCCTTGTCGATATCCCCTGCAAAACGGGCGAGCGAGGCATAACGGTCGTGGCCGAGGCCGTCCGAGGATTGCAGGGAGGAAATGTCGATCACCGTCAGATGTTCGGCTTTGGCGGTTTGTTGAATGACCGGGTCATTGATATCGAGAAGCCCGATGCGTGGTCGCTCGCCTCCGACAAAACTCGAAATGCTCAGCGCATTGTCCGATTTCGACACCAGCAACGTCACCGGGTTTGGAATGCGGCCTATGTCCTTGAGCTGCGATTTGAAGACATCGACATCAATATCGGGGGCGGCGAGGACGATCTGGAGCTTTGCGAGAACGTCGTCGTGGCCCTGAAGCTTGAGTTGTCTTGCGACTTCCATGGAGAGAAAGCCGCCCATGCTGTGCCCGAACAGAACAATCCTCTTTATCCTTGGTGTATTCGCAAGCGCTTTAAGAAGGGCATCTAGCTCGGTGCGGGAATATAAAACTGCATCCTTGTCTGCGACGTAACCTGTTACGCTTGCCGAGGACGGCCAGGAAAACATGATTGGGGGGCTCATGGAGACGGCATCGGCTGACATCTGCGCGGTTCGGAACAATGCTTCCTGATAGGAGTAATTGTAGCCATGCACGAACACGGAGACCGTGCCATCGAACTTTGACGATGCGGTGGCGTCCATTACAAGTTGATCACGTGACAGCGTCTCGCGGTTCGTAACGATGAACTGCCGCTTGGCATCCGGCTTGCTCGAGGGGTAGGTAATTGCCGCGCCTTTTCTCTCTGGCGGGATTGAGAAAACGAAGCGATCATAATGGACGTCTGATGCCCAACGATTGCCAAAGGAGTTGTCTTTGCTTTGGCGGTCGCGGTTTGTAACAGAGAGGATGCTGACTTTTTGGCCTGGGTCTGTCTTTAAAACGACGGGTTGCAGAACCTCTGTTGTCGGGCGAGACACACATCCGGACAATATCAACACTGTGGCGACAATCGCTAATACAGCGGGCGAGCAGCGATAATCGCTTGATGGAAAAAGAAACATAAATGCTTCGCTTCAAAGAAGGACCAAAGGGAGGAGGGCGCTAACGCGCCCTCGTTGAATTCAAACAGCCGCAGGCTTCTGCGTCGCCTCGGTTTCGTCTTCGCGTGGAATTCGGAACCAGGCAACATAGAGTGCAGGCAGGAATAGAAGCGTAAGAACCGTTCCCACGACAATCCCACCCATCATCGCGTAGGCCATGGGTCCCCAGAAAATTTCGCGCGAGATGGGAATCAATGCAAGTGTTGCTGCCGCAGCCGTCAACATGATTGGCCGCATGCGGTGCTCCGTTGCTTCGATGACCGCACGCCAGGGACTGACGCCTTCTTCTCTGAGATGCTCGATCTGCACGATAAGAATGACGGAGTTTCTGATCAGAATGCCGATCAGTGCTAGAATGCCGAGAATGGCGACAAACCCCATGGGCGCGTTGCTGAGCAAGAGCGCCGCAACGACGCCAATGAGTGCCAGCGGGGCGACAGCGAAGACCAGAAACAATCGACTGAAATTCTGCAACTGGAACATAAGGATCGTTGCCATTGCCAGAAGCATCATCGGGAACACGGCCGCGATTGGTCCTTGAGCCTCTCCACTCGATTCAACCGAGCCGCCATTTTCCACCTTGTAACCGGCTGGAAGAGAAGCGGAGAACTTTTCGACTGCTGGCTTCAACTGTTCAACGATCGTCGCTGGCTGCGTGGGTCCGATGACGGCTGCCTTCAGCGTGATTGTTGGCATGCGGTCTCTGCGGCCAATCATGGGCTGCTCGAGTTCATAGCGAAATTTCGCGACGGCAGAAAGAGGAACGGACTTTCCGTTCGAGCCAGCCAACTGCAGGTTCCTCAGCGTTTCTATCGAGCCACGCTCCACATCTTCGGCTCGGCCGACAACATCAATCAGATAAATGTCATCTCTGACCTGAGTTGCCGAAGTTCCCTCGACGACGTCGTTGAGAACCGTCGCAATATCCTGCGAGGAAACTCCCAGTTGTCGGGCCTTATCCTGCAGAACATCAACCTTTACGACGCGTGTGGGTTCGTTCCAGTCATAAGCCATGTTGGACAAAAGCGGATTGGCATTGACGATGGTGCCGAATTGCTGCGCAAGTTGGCGGACCTTTTGTACATCCGGTCCGCTGAGACGGTACTGTACGGGCTTCCCAACCGGCGGTCCGATATCCAGAAGCTTTACAAACGCGTCGGTGCCGGGAAATGTCTTGGCGAGGTAAGCCTGAAGATCACCTCTGAGGCGGTTTCTGGCCTCCAGATCCTTCGCAACGATAACAATCTGGCCAAACCATGCCGACGGGCTCTGCACATCGTAAGACAGGATGAAGCGAGGCGCCCCTTCACCGACATAGGTTGACCAGTGATCTATATCGCCATTACCGACGAGTTTTTCCTTTTCGAACTGAGCCATCTGCCTGTTCGTTTCGGCCAGGGTACTGTTTTGCGGCAGGCTCCAGTCAATCACCAGTTCAACACGGTCGGAGGCTGGAAAAAACTGCTGCTGGACCAAGCCAAGCCCGCCGATAGAGAGGGCGAAAACGGCGACCGTTGCCCCGATCGTTATCCAGCGCCACCGCATCGCCAGGCGAAGTAACCAAGCAAATGCGCTTGCAACGCGCCCCTTCTTGTCATGGTGCGACTTCATGGTTTTCGGCAAGATGACGACGCCAAGCAGCGGCGTAAAGACCACCGCGACAATCCATGACACCACGAGCGATACAGCAATGACAACGAAGAGTGTGAAAGTGAATTCGCCAGCAGCGCTGCTGTTGAGGCCAATCGGAATAAAGCCTGCCACCGTGACGAGCGTGCCTGTCAGCATCGGAAATGCAGTGGACGTATAGACATAGGTGGCAGCTTTTCGCAGATTATCGCCCACCTCAAGCCGAGATACCATCATTTCGACCGCGATCATTGCGTCGTCCACCAGAAGCCCGAGGGCGATGATAAGCGCGCCAAGCGAAATGCGCTGAAGCGAGATGCCGGTATATTCCATCACAACAAACGTTATGGCGAGAACAAGCGGGATAGAGATCGCAACCACCAGGCCTGCGCGCACGCCCAAGCTGATGAAGCTAATTGCCAGGACGATGACGATGGCTTCGAACAGTGCAGTCGTAAAGCCGGACACTGCCTCCTCGACCACCGCCGGCTGATCGGACACACGCTCTACGGTGACGCCGATGGGAAGATCGGCCACGACGCGTTTCATTTCGGCATCCAGATTTTCGCCGAACGTCAGCAGGTTTGCACCCGGTGTCATGCCGATAGCCAGTCCAATCGCAGGCTGACCCTTGAAGCGGAAAAGAGAGGAGGGAGGATCGACATAACCGCGCTTGATGGTGGCGATGTCCGTCAAAGGGAAATAGCGGTCGTTGACGCGAAGATTGATCGTCTTCAGGCTTTCCTCAGACAGGAATGCACCGCCAACCCTCAGCGCGATACGTTCCGGGCCAGCATCGACAAAGCCTGACTGTGTCACGGCGTTTTGCGCTTGGAGGGTATCGATGATCGATTGACGATCAATGCCGAGCGCGGCGATCTTGCGGGTCGAGAACTCCAGATAAATGACTTCATCCTGCTCACCCACGACATCGATTTTACCCGCGTTTGGAACGGTCAGCAGCTTTTCGCGCGCGTCTTCTACGAGATCACGTAGCTGCCGTTGGGACAGTCCATCCGAGGTGAACGCGTAGATATTGCCGTAAACGTCACCGAACGTATCGTTGAAGGTTGGCCCGAGGACCCCGCTCGGCAGGTCCCCCTTGATGTCGTTCACCATGTTGCGGACCCGGATCCAGTTACCGGTGACGTCCTTGGCCTTGGTGGTTGCAAGAAGTTCGACATAGATCGTCGTCTGGCCCGCCTTGGTCTCGCTGCGGGTGTAGTCCAGAGCGTCGAGTTCCTGGAGCTTTTTTTCGATCCTGTCGGTGACCTGTTTCGTCACCTCTTCCGCGGAGGCACCGGGCCATTGCGCATTGATGATCATCGTCTTGATCGTGAAGTCCGGATCTTCTTCACGGCCCAGATTCAGGTACGAGAACGTGCCTGCGATGATGAAGATGATCATGAAGTACCAGACGAGCGAACGGTGATCGAGCGCCCAGTCGGAAAGATTGAACGATTTCACTGGGCATTCTCCTGCTCGACACGAACGGCCTGGCCGTCTTTGAGTTGGTTGACGCCTGCGACCACGATGCGGTCGCCAGCATTGATCCCCGAGGAGATAACGATTGTCCCACCAGGGACCGAGCCCGCCTGCGGGGTTACCTCACGAGACGAAACCTTGCCCGCTTTGTTATCGACGACCCACACGAAAGCTTTTGAACCATCACGCCTGATGGCTGATGACGGTAACCTGATAACGGGATGCTCATCCACTGTCGCGCTTGCAGTGATGACCGAACCCAGTCGCAACGCTTCAGGCGGGTTCTGGAGTGCCAGCTTCGTCCGTCTGGAGCGCGTTGCATCGTCCGCTTCGGGAGCGATTTCACGAACGAGGCCTTTGGCCTTGATCGTCGGGTCCAACTGAAGTGATACATCGAATGCGGCACCCGACTTTAGCAAGGCACCGGCAGCTTCAGGCACGTCGATGACGGCATCACGCTCGTCGGGTCGTGCCACGGTTACCACGCTCTGCCCTGCAGAAACGACCTGGCCAACCTCTGCAGAGGTGCTTGTGACGACGCCGTCGAATTCGGTGATGAGCCGGGTGTAGCCTACCTGTTCGTTCGCCTTGTCGAGATTGGCTTGCGCCTTGTTCACGTTGGCTTCAGCCGTCGCGCGCTCCTGTTGCGCGGTTTCAAAGGTTGCTTTCGCCGCCGACTGCCGTTCGAACAACGTTTGCTGTCGCTTCTCGTTGGTCACGGCGTTTGCAAGTTGGGCTTGGGCGTTCGCAAGGTCGGATTGCGAGCTTCTGACGGCAAGTTCCAGGGAGAGGGGATCTATCGTGGCAAGGACATCACCCTTTTTGACGACGTCGCCTACCTGTACATTCCGAGCGACGATACGACCAAGAATACGAAAGCCGAATTGGGTCTCTAAACGTGCATTGACGGTGCCGGGCAGGGTAAGTGTCGCCTGTGGGGCGGGTTCTACAACAACGGAAAGAACGGGTCTCGGTTTTTCGACCGTTTCGTCTTCCTTCTTGCAAGACATGAGGAATGTTGTCGTCAGCAATAACGCAAGGGCAATTTGGGGGGATTTCATTGTGCGGCTCCTTCGTATGCCACGATTTCGCCGATGGACAGAAACTTGGTGCCATCAGTGACCACAGTTTCTCCCTCGGACAGACCCGATCGAACCGAAAAATGCTCGTTCACATAGGTGCCGACTTCGATTTTGCGCAAGGATACGGCGTTGCTTTTGGGGTCAATGATCCAAACGGAAGGCTGACCAGATGACGAAGCCATCGCGGACCAAGGTAGCTGAATCGTGCTGACCGGCTTGTAGTGAGCCGTTGCGACAACGACACTTCCGAGCCGAACATCTGCCGCTGGATCCAGTGCTAGCTTCACGCGGATCGTACCGGTGGTGGTATCGATCGTCGGTGAAACCTCCCTTATCGTCGCTTTTATCGGCTCTCCGCCTGAGATCATCCTGACGACGACATCATTCTGGATTTCGCCCCCAAGGAGAGTGGTCTCATCAGCGTTGATGACGGCGTCGCGTGGTCCGTCGTGGGCGAGCGTGAATATGAGTTGAGCGGCCTGAGCGACCTGGCCGACCTCCGCACTTCGCACAGTAATGATGCCATCGGCATCGGCCTTCAGTTCTGTCTGCTCCAACGCGTCGCGAGCAGTATCCACCTGCGCCTGAGCCGATTGAACGGTGCCCTGGCCCGTAAGCAGCGTTTCCTGTGCCTGATCTAGCGCTGCTCTGGTGGTAACGCCTGTGTTGAAGAGGCTTTGCTGGCGGTCGAACGCCTGCTGGGCTTGGGTCTGCTGGGCCTGCGCCGATTGAAGGGTGGCCAATGCCACTTGAAGATCGGCCTTTTGTTCCTGTGGGTCTATGCGCGCCAGAACCTGACCATCTGACACATGCTGGCCGACGTCCACGAGGCGTTCGACAATCTGACCGCTGACACGGAACGACAGGTCGGACTGCACACGAGCACTGATCTCGCCGGTTGTCGAGATTGTATCTGCTATTTCAAGGGTCTTAACTCGGGTCACCTCTACATGTCGCAGAGGTTTCTCCTGCGCTTCTTTTTCAGGCGCGCAGGCGGACAAACCTGGCAGTGTTGCCGCCAAAAAGGCGATTATTGCGTAGCGTCTCATAAATTGCCTCTTGAACCATCATGATTAACTGATACATTTGACTTACCAGACAGTCAATGAAATTGTTTGCGAGTCGAACGGTCGCAATGCAAATGGTTAAGGGTTATTATGAAACGGCTGACACGCGCCGAGCAAAAGGCACTTCGACCGACGCAGATTTTGGAAGCCGCGTTTGAAGAGTTTGTCGAACATGGCTTTACGTCTGCGCGGGTTGAGGACATTGCCGAGAGGGTCGGGGTGACCAAAGGGACTGTCTACGTCTACTTCTCGACGAAGGAAGAACTTTTCGCAGCAATGATCCGCCACATTGCAACACCCTTCGAAGATATCCTTGCCGATATCAATCAGCTCAAAGGAAGCTGCGCAGATCGCCTAAGAGGGATGATTCTGCTTTTTTATGATGGCATGCTGGAAGAGCGAAGGCTCACCGAGTTGTTGCGCTTCGTCATATCGGAAGGAAAGCGCTTTCCTCATGTCATAGACAGGCACCGAGAGGAACTTTTTGAGCCGTTGCTCGTGCAAATGCAAACGATCCTCGATGAAGGCGTTGACGTCGGAGAGTTCTCAGGAGGCTCCCGCGCATCCGCCCGCATCCTCTTTTCCCCCATCATGGCCATGGCCGTCGAAATACTGATCCGCGGCGGCCGTCACGATCTTCATCTCAACGAGTATGTCGAGTCACATGTCGATCTGGTGATGGGAAGTTTGGTGCGTGATAGGGCGTAAAGCTCACTCAAGCTTCCGACGACCTCGTTATCGGTTTTTGTCAGGCTGCGAGATGTAGACATCGTAGGGGGCGAAAGATCCTTTTCCATGCGCTTTTATCTCATCCAACACGTGGGGTTCGCTTGTTTCCTTGAAGCGCACGTTTGCCTCATGGTTCTCTAATCCATAATTTTCGTGCCTGAGTGTTGCGATCGAAGGGGTAACGTTGGGTTGCGGCAGACCAGATGTTTCCAGGGAGATCGTTCCTCGTTGTGGTGAGCTTTGGCCTCTACCGGATTGAATGCGCAGATTGTGCGCTCTCTGACGCCTCAGCCGACACGGGTGTCGATCCATGTGCGGGTCTGCTCGAGAACCTCGTCCGACAATTCGGGATCATCGACAGCACGGGCGAGGATGACGGCTCCCACCATTGCGGCCCAGCTTCCTATCGCCGCACGTCGCTTTTCGGCTGCACCTTGCTCCGGCAACGCCTGCTCAATGCGCGCGATCTGGGTGCGCAGCCCTTCTGTCATGACGGCTTTTGCGGCAGGCGTCTGGTGACGAATAGCGGCAGCGAGGCCTGCTGTCGGGCAGCCGTTGCCGGGATTATCCCGATGACGAGGTGCGAGGTAAGAACGTACGAAACTGTTGAACTCGCCGTCTCCGACACTGTCAGATGCTAGCGCCTGTGCAAGCGTCTGGGCCACAAGATCGTCTTTTGATGTGAAGTGTCCGTAAAAGCCGCCATGTGTTAGTCCGGCTGCCTGCATGACTTCGGCCACACTGACCGCATCGAACCCCTTGTCTTTAAACAACCGGCTCGCGACGTCCAGAATCCTGCGACGGTTTTCTGCCATCTGTTCTCGGCTGACCTTCATTTTCAAAATTCTCCGCAACGCCTGTTGACATTTACATGATGGCGATCATATTTAAATCCAATCATGATGATGATCATGAATATAGGTTCAATCAGAGAAAAGAGCAATTCAATGAGCCAAATTTCCGCAGTCCTGATTACCGGTGCATCCACTGGTATCGGTGCCACCTATGCTGAACGGTTCGCACGCCGCGGCCATGATCTCGTGCTGGTCGCCCGAGACGGTGTGCGCATGGAAACGCTTGCAAGCCGCCTGCGCCAGGAAACCGGCGTGACAGTCGACATCCTCCCGGCCGATCTCACCCAGACGGCGGATCTTGCAAAGGTTGAGACCCAACTGCGCGACGATGCGCGCATCGGTATTCTCGTCAACAATGCCGGAACGGCGATCGGTGGAAGCTTCGTCGACCAGAGCGTCGATGACATGACCAAGCTCGTTGCGCTCAACGCGATCGCGCTCGTCAGGCTTTCCAGCGCTATTGCTCCCCGTCTTGCCAAGGCAGGGGAAGGCGCGATCGTCAATATCGGTTCGGTCGTCGGCCTCGCCCCGGAATTCGGCATGACCGTCTACGGTGCGACAAAGGCTTTCGTCCTTTTCCTGTCACAGGGACTTGCGCAAGAGCTCGGACCGAAGGGTGTTTACATTCAGGCGGTGCTTCCCGCCACGACCCGGACCGAAATCTGGGATCACGTCGGCGCCGACGTCAATGCCATGAACCATGTCATGGAAGTGGGTGATCTGGTCGATGCAGCCCTTGTCGGTTTCGACCGCCGCGAACTGGTGACCATCCCGCCGCTGCACGAGATCGGCCAGTGGGACGCCTTCGATGGCGCGCGCAAAGCCATGCTCGGCAATCTCGCCAATGCGCTTCCTGCCGAACGCTATCGCACGCCGGTGTGAGCTTTCAGAACTCGATGAACCCACGCCGATCCAGAAGAAATATCAAAGTGATATCATGACAAAAAACACGCTCTTCGAACCCTCCAGTCTAGGCGCAATCACGCTTGCAAACCGTATCGTCATGGCACCACTCACCCGCAATCGTGCCGGCGCGGGCTTCGTGCCCTGCGACTTGACAGCCGAATATTACGCCCAGCGCGCGTCTGCAGGGCTGATTATTTCCGAGGCCACCCAGATTTCTCAGCAGGGCCAGGGTTATCAGGACACGCCCGGCATCTATACGAAGGACCAGATCGACGGCTGGCGCAAGGTGACGACCGCTGTGCACGCATAGGGTGGACGCATCCTCCTGCAGCTCTGGCATGTTGGTCGCGTCAGCCATGTCGACCTGCAGCCCAATGGCGGCCTGCCTGTTGCGCCCTCGGCCATTCGTGCTGCGACCAAGACCTTTGTCAACAATGGCTTCGTCGATGTGTCCGAGCCACGCGCCCTGGAGATTGATGAGCTAGCCGGTATCGTCAACGACTTCCGCAAGGCGGCAGCCAATGCCATCGAGGCCGGTTTCGACGGTGTTGAAGTTCACGGGGCCAATGGCTATCTGCTCGAGCAGTTCGCAAAAGACGGTGCCAATGTTCGAACGGATGCCTATGGCGGCTCAGTGGAAAACCGCGCGCGTCTCATGCTCGAAGTCACCGCCGCAGTGGCGAAGGAGATCGGCGCGGAGCGCGTAGGCATTCGCATTTCGCCGGTCTCGCCCGCCAACGGCATTTCCTGTAGCGATCCCCAGACGCAATACGATTACATCGTTGATAAACTCGATGCTCTCGGCATCGCCTACATTCATGTCGTAGAAGGTGCGACCGGCGGCCCGCGCGACGTCGCGCCCTTCGATTACGGGTCGCTGCGCCGCCGCTTCAGCAAAATCTACATCGCCAACAATGGCTTTGATCTTAAGCTTGCGACGTCGCATCTGGCCGATGGCAGTGCGGATCTCATTGCCTTCGGACGCCCCTTCATCGCCAATCCCGATCTCGTGGAGCGACTGCAAAGCGGGGCGCCCTTGGCTGAGATCAATCCGGCCACGCTCTATGGCGGTGGAGCTGCGGGTTACACCGACTATCCGCGCTTTACTAAGACCTCCGGTCGTTGAGCCATCAGGGGCCATACTTCGGCGCGGCCCCTCTCATGTCGATCACCATCAATTCCCTGACAACTCCCAAGGCTGCGCGTCCGGATGTCGCGCACCAAATCGAGAAGAAAGCCAATGGCGACCTCTGCATCAAAAGGACAGAAGACTGCATTTGTAACCGGCGCCTCAAGCGGCATTGGCAAAGCGGCGGCATTGGCGCTCAACCGCGCGGGTTACAGGGTGATTGGCACCAGCCGCAAGGCGTCACCCGACGAGGTCCGCGACGGAATACGCATGATCGCGTGCGATGTGACCTCCGACGCTTCCGTTGCCGCCGCGGCGTCGCTGGCACTTGCAGAACTCGGCCAAATCGACCTCCTGGTCAACAATGCCGGATACGCCATATCAGGTGCTGCGGAAGAAAGCTCGATCGAGCAGGTTCATGCGCTGTTCGATACAAATTTTCTGGGCGTGGTGCGGGTGACGAATGCAGTTCTTCCGATCATGCGTCAACAGGGTTTTGGGCGGATACTGAACATTGGCTCGGTCGTGGGGCTTATTCCTGGTCCCTTCGGCGCCTATTATACGGCGAGCAAGCATGCGATCGAGGGCTATTCCGAATCTCTCGATCACGAAGTGCGGCCTTTTGGCATTCGGGTCGCCGTCATTGAGCCATGGGCGACGAAGACGTCCATCGAAGCCAACTCGCCGCGTGGCGACCGTCCTGTTGCGGCCTATGGTCAGACATTCGCCCGATATCAAGCGGCGTTCAATGCCGCCATGGCAGCCGGCGACACGGCAGACGATGTCGCCACGACCATTCTTACCGCAGCACAGACTAAGACGCCGCGCTTGCGCTACCCCTCGGGCAAGGCTGCCCGAGAGACTTCATTCGCTCGGCGTTTTCTTCCGCGTGCGGTGTTTGATCGTATCTTGCGCAAGCAATTCAACATAGCCTGAGATTTGATGATCTTTGACGACGCCCGCCAAGGTGCGATCTTGCGTTACCATGCCGAGTTCGTGCTGAAAGCTCTGGCTTTCCCGGCGGTCTGACCCGATAATCGTCTCACACCGGAGAAAACCCGTGAAAGCCTTCGTCGTCGACAAATACAAGAGGAATTACCCCCTGCGTCTTGCGGACATGCCGGATCCTGAAATCGGTGCCAATGACGTGCTGGTTCGCATCGAGGCTGCAGCCATCAACCTTCTCGATTCCAAGCTGCGTGACGGCGAATTCAAGCAGTTCCTGCCCTATCGCCCGCCCTTCATCCTCGGTCATGATCTGGCTGGCACGGTCCTCCGCGCCGGCGCCAATGTCCAACAGTTCAAGGCAGGCGACGAAGTCTATGGCCGTCCGCGGGATCACAGGGCTGGCACCTTCGCAGAAATGATAGCGGTTGACGCAGCAGACCTGGCGCTGAAGCCGAAAAGCCTCTCCATGGTGCAGGCTGCCTCGATCCCGTTGGTCGGATTAACCGCGTGGCAGGCGCTGGTTGAGGTGGGCAAGGTCAAGCCCGGTCAAAAGGCGTTTATCCAGGCTGGGTCTGGCGGTGTCGGCACATTCGCCATCCAACTTGCCAAACATCTTGGTGCCAGCGTGGCAACCACCACCAGTGCCGCAAATGTCGAGCTTGTCAAAAGCCTCGGCGTGGATGTGGTCATCGACTACAAAAAACAGGATTTCGAACAGGTGCTCTCGGGATATGATCTCGTGCTGAACAGCCAGGATGCCAAAGCGGTAGCAAAGTCGGTGAATGTACTGAGGCCCGGCGGTAAACTGATCTCGATCTCCGGACCGCCGGACGTCGCCTTCGCAAAATCCCTGCGGCTTAACCTCATCCTGCGCCTTGTGATGCGGATGCTTAGCAGAGGAATTCTGAAAAAGGCAAAGAGCCGGGGCGTCGACTATTCCTTCTTATTCATGCGGGCGGAAGGTGAGCAACTGCAGGAGATCGCCAAGCTGATCGACGTTGGTGCCATCCGTCCTGTTGTGGACAAGGTGTTTTCCTTTGCGCAGACGGCGGAGGCCGTGGCCCATGTCGAGACCGGACGCGCGAAAGGGAAGGTTGTCGTTGCCGTTTCACAATCATCGTGCCGCTAACAGGCAGCTCTTTTCAAAGCGGAATGTCCGCTTCTATGGCACTTGCGAAGAGGAGCGTATGTTCTCCTTGCGGCCGTCTTCTTCGAACATTCGGAACAACCCCTCCGTGACAAGGAACAGATACGCGGCTCGCGCTTTGGCTGTACTTCACGGAACGGTATATCTCGCTGTGACCTAGGCGAACCTGGAATGACGCGGGAACCCGCCGCCGAAAGAAGAAGAAATCGGCTTAGCGCCGCATATGGTTAGACATCGCCAAATGCACCTTTTTGGGGTGCCGTATGGCGGCACTCCCAACGGATCTCAGGTTTGGGCCGCTTTTCAGGGCGTATTAGCCCGACCTGCGATACGCCGGACTTCGCCAGCCGCTGACTTCAAGACGCCCTGAGACAGGGTCTCATCTTGCGTAAGACGTGACAGCGTGACCGCACCCACCATGAGGGAAAGGATCGCCATAGCCTTGTCGCTGGCTTCCGGGTCACCGGCTCCGCCTACCAGGTTTTCCAGCACATCGAAATGGGCGAGAATCCCGTCCTCGAATGGTTGCTTGACCTCTGCGTTCTGGCGAGCTGCGTCCGATCCCAAAGCGACCAAAGGACAACCTTCTGTCTTTTCTCCCCGGTGTTCGGTCGACAGGTAGAAGTCCATGACAGCTTCGAGCGGATCCGAGCTGTTTGCGGCGGCTTCGGACCATCTCATTGTGGCGCTCTCCATGGCTCTCGCCGATGCCAGTGCCGCGAGGTCGTCCTTGGAAGCGAACTGTTTGTAGAAAGCGCCCTGGGTGAGACCAGCACCTTTCATCAGGTCCTTCAGCCCTATGCCATCGAAGCCATGCTCTCGAAACAGACGGCTTGCGACATCGATAACCCTATCCCGGTTCTCCTCTGCCTGCGCTCGGCTCACTCTCATGACCATCTCCAATTAGATTTCGATTGACATCTATAATATAAATAGAGTTAGGTCGCAATCTATTTTGTTTGTATCGCTCGTCAAGAAGAGAACTGAAAATGAAACGCAAACATGTCCTGATCCTATTCGGCCTCGTAGTCGCAGCAGGCGCTGGTGCCTTTGTAGTGATGTCGCAAACATCTGCGCAGACGGCGGTAGTTGCAGATCCAAGAACCGCGTCACCACTGGTACGTGCCGCGCAGGCAACGAAAACGCATGCGTTAGAGCGTTCATTTACTGGAACAGTCGCTTCAAGGGTGCAAAGCAACCTCGGCTTTCGAGTTCCAGGCAAGATAGTCGAGCGCATGGTTGATGTTGGCCAGCGGGTGAATATTGGACAGCCGTTGATGAGGGTCGACGAAGCTGACCTGCAACTAGCGCTCACAGCCAGACGAAATGCGGTCACCGCAGCACGTGCTGTCCTGATCCAGGCACAGGCTGATGAAAAACGCTATGCGGCGCTGGTGAAAAATGGCCTTGCCGCTACGCCCCAGAGATACGAGCAGGCAAAGGCGGCTCTGGATACGGCAACGGCGCAGCTCGCCGCCGCGCAAGCGGAGGCGGAGGTTGCTGAAAACGCAACACGCTACACCACTCTTCTGGCTGACTCGGACGGAACGGTCGTTGAAACTCTTGGCGATCCAGGACAGGTGGTGGCGGCGGGCCAGACGGTGGTGCGATTAGCAAAGGCAGGTCCCCGTGAAGCGGTGGTTTGGTTGCCTGAGACACTACGCCCCGAGGTTGGGTCTGAAGCCCAGGCCAGTGTCTATGGCAGCAACGGGCTCAGTGGAAACGCGCGACTGAGACAGATCTCCGATGCCGCAGACCCGCAAACCAGAACCTACGAGGCCCGCTATGTCCTCGATGGTGATGCCGCCTCGGCCCCTCTTGGTTCGACCGTCACAATCAGAATTCAAGACGTCGACCGGCAGTCGGAAGTCTCTGTCCCGGTCGGTGCTATTCTTGATGACGGCAGCCGCACAGGCTTGTGGGTGATCGACGGTACTTCATCGTCGGTGAAATTCGCGCCGATTACCGTAAAGAGAATTGGCGAAGAGAACGCCTTTGTCACTGGCATCGAAGTTGGCCAGCACGTCGTTGCACTGGGCGCTCACCTTCTTGAGAATGGCGCGATCGTCAGGGTCGCCGCACAGCAGGAAGGGGCCGAGTAATGAGCTTCAACCTTTCCGCCATCGCCGTTCGCGAACGCGCTGTCACTCTTTTCTTCATCGTGCTGCTGGCTGCTGCGGGCGTCTACGCCTTTATAAAGCTGGGACGCGCCGAGGATCCCTCCTTCACCATAAAGACTCTGACGGTTACATCGGTCTGGCCGGGTGCAACCGCCCGCGAGATGCAGGATCTCGTGGCCGAACCTCTCGAAAAGCGCATCCAGGAACTGACATGGTACGACCGCGTCGAAACGACAACTCGACCTGGTTATGCATTTCTTACAGTCACGCTGAAAGACAATACGCCCGCGTCTGCCGTTGGAGAGGAGTTCTATCAGGCACGTAAGAAGCTTGGCGATGAAGCCCGAAACCTGCCTCCGGGCGTGATGGGCCCGTTTGTCAATGATGAATATTCCGACGTTACCTTCGGTCTCTACGCCCTGAAAGCAAAGGGCATGCCGATGCGAGACCTGGTGCGGCAGGCGGAGGTCATCCGTCAGGATCTGCTTCACGTCCCCGGTATCAAGAAAATCAACATCGTCGGTGAACGCCCCGAGCAGATCTTCCTCGAGTTCTCCTTCGCGAAGCTCGCTACGCTCGGCATCTCCGCTCTGGATATTGCCACAGCTTTGCAGAGACAAAACACCGTCACGCCTGCAGGGTCGATCGACACGAAAGGGCCGCAAGTCTTCATAAGGTTCGACGGTGCTTATAACAGTGAGCAGGCAATAGCCGACACGCCGATTGCGGTCGGTGGAAGGACACTCAAGCTGTCCGATCTGGCGGAGGTGGGGCGCGGCTATCAAGATCCAGCGACCTATATCATTCGCCATGAGGGCGAGCCGACGATCATGCTGGGTGCTGTGATGCAGGCGGGATGGAACGGGCTCGATCTCGGCAAGGCGCTTGAAGCACGATCGGCGGCGATCGCGCAGACGCTGCCGCTGGGTATGACGCTCACCAAAGTCAGCGATCAGGCGGTCAATATTGATGAGGCCGTTGGCGAGTTCATGCTCAAGTTCGCAATGGCACTTGGCGTGGTCCTGTTCGTAAGCCTGGTCGCATTGGGCTGGCGTGTCGGGATCGTCGTCGCGCTGGCCGTGCCGCTCACTCTTGCCGTCGTTTTTCTCATCATGTTGGAAACCGGGCGGTTTTTCGACCGCATAACACTCGGAGCACTGATCCTGGCGCTCGGACTTCTGGTTGACGATGCCATCATCGCCATCGAAGTCATGGTCGTGAAAATGGAAGAAGGCATGGACCGCATCAAGGCCGCCGCCTATGCTTGGAGCCATACCGCAGCCCCTATGCTATCTGGTACACTCGTCACGATCATCGGATTGATGCCCGTTGGTTTCGCGAAATCGGCGGCTGGCGAATACGCCGGAAACATCTTCTGGGTCGTGGGTTTTGCCCTCATTGTTTCATGGCTGGTCGCCGTGACCTTCACACCTTACCTCGGCGTCAAGATGCTGCCGGACATCAGGCCTGTCGAGGGCGGCCATGAGGCCATCTATAATACACCGAACTACCGACGCCTGCGATCAACAATCGCGTTCGCGGTTCGCCACAAGTTCATGACCTGCGCAATCGTTGGCATCACAATGGCTGTCTCTGTTGTCGGAATGGGTGGCGTAAAGCAGCAATTCTTCCCGACATCGGATCGGCCGGAGGTGCTTGTCGAGGTGCGCATGCCGGAGGGAACGAGCATCGAAGCGACGACATCTGCGGTCAAGAAGGTCGAGGACTGGCTGCAAACGCAGCCCGAGACCAATATCGTTACCAGCTATGTGGGTCAGGGTGCTCCAAGGTTCTTCTTCGCCATGTCACCGGAATTGCCGGATCCCGCTTTCGCCAAGGTCGTCGTACTCACACCAGATGCTCATGCACGAGAAGATTTGAAGCACCGTCTTCGTGCCGCCATATCGGAAGGTCTGGTTCCCGAGGCGTCGGTGCGCGTGACCCAGCTTGTGTTCGGTCCTTACACACCGTTCCCGGTCGAGTTCCGCATTATGGGACCTGATCAGGATGAGCTTTACAAGATCTCCGAACAGGCTTTAGCCATCATGAAAACCGTTCCCGATGTCCGTCAGGCAAACAGGGATTGGGGCAACCGAACCCCTGTCCTGCGGTTCGTGTCCGATCAGGAGCGGCTCAATCTGATAGGCCTGTCGCCTTCGGAGGCAGCACAGCAGATGCAGTTGCTGCTGAGCGGCATCCCGGTGACACAGGTGCGCGATAACATTCGCAACGTACCAGTCGTGGCGCGCAGCGCAGGTGAAAATCGCCTCGACCCATCACGCCTGGCGGACTTCTCACTGATGAGCAGGGACGGCCGTCAGGTTCCGCTGGATCAACTCGGGCACTCCGAGATCCGGTTCGAGGAACCGATACTGAAGCGTCGCGACCGGACACCGGTCATCACGATCAGGTCCGATATCAGCGAGGCGACCCAGCCTCCGGAAGTGTCTCAACAGGTGATGAAGGCCCTACAGCCGCTGATCGCTTCGCTTCCTGTCGGATACCGGATCGAGATGGGCGGCAACATCGAAGAGTCGCTCAAGGCCAACACGGCGCTGGTTCAAGTCTTCCCGCTTATGATCGCGGCCACATTGATTGTCATCATCTTGCAGGTTCGAAGCTTGTCAACGATGACGATGGTGGTGTTGACGGCACCTCTCGGTCTCGCCGGAGTGGTCCCAACCTTGCTTCTGTTCAATCAGCCGTTCGGCTTCAACGCGATTCTCGGACTGATTGGACTGGCGGGTATCCTCATGCGCAACACGTTGATCCTGACGGAGCAGATCAAGGAAAACCAGGCGGCGGGGCTCGATGACTATCACGCCGTTATCGAAGCAACAGTGCAGCGAACACGACCTGTGATCCTGACGGCGCTTGCGGCGATCCTGGCATTCATTCCTTTGACCCATTCGGTGTTCTGGGGATCTATGGCTTATACGCTGATCGGTGGAACGGCGGCGGGGACAGCGATGATCCTGCTTTTCCTGCCAGCGCTCTACGCCGTTTGGTTCCGCATTAAGCCCCCGAAAGCTGAAGCTTTTCTGCAGACTGATATTCAGCGGGAGCCGGGCCATGGGCATGCTATGGCGGCGGAGTAGGCTAACCGATCCAGCGAAAATAACCCGCCATTTAACGGATGCTGCCAGAAGTTGGCAGCATCCAGAAGCGGCCATCGCTCGGTCGATGGTCAGAGGCTCGTGGTGTGGCAACCATAAAACCGGGAAACAACGCCGTTCTGCAACTACGTCTTGTTAGTTTAAGGTCGGCATGACGATCTTGATAGGGCGCGATCCAATGGGTGCACCCGTTCTTTGGTCTATGGTCACTGGATCGATTTCCTCGCCCGTTTCTTCATCGTAGAACCTCGTATACGCGCCCCCGCCACGATGTTTTCCGCCCCATGCTCCAAGAGCGAAGAGGACTGGCAAAAAGTCGCGGCCCGACGCCGTGAGCTGATATTCGTCTCTTGGCGGGCGTTCGGAGTATCGTCGCTTCTCAAGAATTCCTTCTTCGGCCAGAGCGGTAAGCCTTGTCGTCAGCATCGTTGGCGCGATGCCCAGATTTTTGCGGAATTCCTCAAAGCGTGTCGATCCTGCATGGGCATCGCGGAGGATCAACATACTCCACGCGTCGCCGACCAGGGCGAGGCTTCGAGCGATAAGGCAGGGTTGGTCTGCAAGATTTTTCACGTCAGTCTCATTTTAATAGTGACATAATATCAAATTAATAGTATCCCATCGGTCATCGACATTCCAGCGCAAATTTCAAGGAATTTAGAAGCAACCTATTTCCATTCAATCAGGACCCGATCATGAAATACTACCTCTGCAAATACATACCCCCGCGCGCCGATTTCCTGGCCACAATGAGTGCGGACGAGAAGAACTGGATGGGACAACACGGCGCATATCTCGACAAGCTCTTAGGCGACGGAAAGATCGTGGCCCATGGACCTGTCATGGATCCTGCGGGCGGCTACGGTGTTTCGCTCTATCAGATCGCCGATGACGAAGAGATCGACACGCTGACATCCAAAGACCCGATCGTGCAGAACGGTGTCGGCCACTACGAGCACCATCCAATGCTCCACCTAAAGTCCCGCGGCTAATGCTGTAAATCTCGCCACTTCATCTTGCATCTATCAACAACTGGCAGTCCAGGGACCGCCTGAAGGAACCCTCATGACCATCGCACTCATCACTGGCACTTCCAGCGGCATCGGCACGGTCTACGCACGTCGCCTTGCTGCTCGTGGCCACGATCTCATTCTGGTTGCCCGCGCCACCGATCGACTGGAGGCGCTCGGTACTGAGCTTCAGCAGGAACATGGTGTCGCTGTCGAAACCATTACGGCGGACCTGACGGACGAAAACCAACTCGATAATGTCATGACGCGCCTCAGGGCTGCTCCGCATATCGACATCCTCGTCAACAATGCCGGGGCAGGGATGCTCGGAGGCTTCACGTCAGCCGATCCCGCCGCGATGGACAAGCTGCTGCGGCTGAATGTTCTGGCTCCGACCTTGCTCACATCCGCCGCTATCGCAGGAATGGTGGAGCGTGGCAGTGGATCGATCGTAAACATTGCGTCGGTACTGGCACTTCTACCGGAGCACTCCCATGGAATCTACGCGGCGACGAAGTCCTATGTGCTGACGATGTCACAGAGCCTTGCCGCCGAAGTCTCTTCCAAGGGTATATATGTGCAGGCTGTTCTGCCAGCCGCAACGCGCACGGAGATATTCGAACGGGCCGGAGGCGACATCAGCCGCGTTCCAAACGTCATGGAAGTTGAAGACCTCGTCGATGCCGCGCTGATCGGTTTCGACCGCAAGGAACTCGTAACGATCCCGCCTGTGCCGGATGTCGCAGCATGGGAAGCATTCGAGCAGGCACGAGGTGTTCTGGCCGCAGGCTTCAGCAATTCCGAACCAGCCACTCGATACCGAAAATAAAGTATTATCCGCGTCTGGTCCGTCCAGCGGCACTCACCCACTCAACTGCCTCGTCAGCAAATGGAAGTTATCGAAATGGATACAAATAATCGCAGCGTAGCAGTCGTATCAGGGGCGGCATCAGGCATCGGCCTTGCTACTGCCAAAGCCCTTCTGTTGGCAGGGTATCGGGTCTTTGGCACCAGCCGGAAAGCAAGGGCGGGGTCATCAGCAGGCATCACCATGCTCGAATGTGACGTGACCGACAGCGCGTCGGTTGCCAGCATGGTCGCGGAAGTCGTCAATCAGGCGGGTCGCATCGACGTGTTTGTGAACAACGCCGGTGGTGCTTTGATCGGCGGAGCCGAGGAGTCGTCGGTCGAGCAGGCGCAGGCGCTTTTCGACCTCAACGTTTTTGGTATCATCCGGGTCACCAACGAGGTGCTGCCCATCATGCGCCAGCAGCGCAGCGGGCGCATCATTAATATCAGCTCGGTTGTTGGCTTTATCCCAAGTCCGTTCAGCGCGCTTTACGCAGCCACCAAACACGCCGTCGAAGGCTATTCGGAATCTCTCGACCATGAAGTCAGATCACTTGGTATCCGGGTGCTTCTCGTGGAGCCTGCGTTCACAAACACAGCCCTGGACCATAACGCGACACGGCCCGACCGCATGACAAGTGTTTACGATCAGGGGCGCAAAACGATTGAAGCCTTATGGAACAGCGCCATCAAGGCAGGCGATGCGCCGGAGCTTGTTGCAGAAGCGGTTGTGAAAGCGGCGACAGCCAAGTCGCCGAAGCTGCGGTACCCCGCCACGAAAGCCGCTCGCCAACTGCATTTCCTGCGCCGTTTCGTGCCAGCAAGTGCGTTTGACAAAAGTCTGCGCAAGCAGATGAAACTACCTGCCTGACAGCGTTGTTTTGAGAAGCGTCTCCCAAAAAAAGGACGCTTTCTTTACGCAGGCAACGATCACAGGTACCGCTTCAACCTGGCAATGACGCTCGCCTCATGGGCGCAAATGGTAGTTACGGAGGACAGTATCATGGTCGTTAATCTGAGAGAGGCAACGTGGCTGAACGAGCCGGCGGTGTGGGAGGCCACAGAAACCGCCCTCACCTTGACGACGGATGTGAACACCGATTTCTGGCGTAAAACCCATTATGGGTTTACGCGCGATAGCGGTCATTTCCTCGGGTCCTCCGTTGACGACGGATTCACAGCCTGTGTCCGCATACAGGGGGAATTCCGGTCTCTCTATGATCAGGCAGGCCTCATGGTTCGCATTGATGAGAACCGATGGGTGAAGACCGGAGTGGAGTTCACAGACGGGGAGCGCTTACTCAGCACCGTTGTCACCGACGGAAAATCTGACTGGTCGGTGTCCCAGCCTTTCAAGGAACTCGGGGATTTCTATATTCGGGTTACCCTGAAACAAGGTGCAATGCGCATTCAGGCGTCGTCAGACGGCAGGATTTGGCCACTGCTGCGACTGGCACCGTTTCCGGAGGCACCTCGTTATCTCGTCGGGCCGACAGCGTGCACTCCGGAGCGAGGCGGACTGGATGTTCGTTTTTCGGAGTTCACAATAGGTGCAGCGATAACCACCGATCTTCATGACCTTACAGCGTAACGGTGCCACTCAGCGATTCACATGATAGATCCGAAACCGATCTTGAACGCGTGAAAAATGTGTGCTGCGTGGCATCTCAGAAGATCGAGCAAATGTTAACGGCGAAAATGCGAAGTCGGTTGGGTTTGCATGCGTCACTCAGTCCGTAGCCCCGAGCGTTACGGTGACAGGTCCTGGGCGGTCGAAGACCGAGACATCTCCCGTCACCTGCCCGAGGATAATAATGCCCGGAGAGGGAACACGTCCACTGCGATAATAGATCACGAAATGATCGGCACTCCACAGGCCAAGCGTGCCGACCGAGAAGTCTCGCTGTCGTGTTAGCTCAGGCAGGGCAGAGGGCAGGTTTCCCGTCTTTTCTTGGCGAAGATGGTCGGACATCTCGATTGTTAATGGCAGCATCCGCGCCAGCGATCTGGCGGCTTCGTTGTCGGCGAGGGTAGCGGTGACTTCTCCCCACGCTGAGGAAATCCGAATGCTTTCTTGAGCCATGACAGGTCCCGTCAATCCCAGTACGACGACAGCAGAGGCCAATATTGTCTTGGGCACGTGATCGTCTCCGTTTCGTTTTGCATCGAATGCGCGGAGTGGTCACCCACCCCGCCGTCGATAGTTTGGTTCTACTCCGTGGCACCCATGCCGTAGTCCTTGTCAGATACCTTCTCCATCCAGGTGACAGCGCTTCCGTCAAGCGCTTCGGCAACCGCGAAATGGCTCATCGGCTCACTAGGTGAGGCCCCATGCCAATGCCGGATCAGCGGTGGTATCCAGACAACGTCTCCTGGGCCGACTTGCTGAATTGGCTCACCTTCCTTCTGCACCCAGCCGCGCCCGCTCACGATGAACAGGGTTTGCCCGAGAGGATGTGTATGCCATGCCGTACGCGCACCAGCCGAGAAGGACACCGTGGCCCCGCCGATTCGCGCAGGGGCGTCGGCTTGATAACGGCCCGAGATGTGGACGTTGCCCGTGAAATACTCAGCAGGAGCTGGCGCGGCACCGGCGCCTGCGGGAGTGATCGTGATGTTTGCCTGTGGAGCGCTCACTTGAATTCCTTTCCTGTTTTCAAAAACCTGTTTGAGGACAGGTACCGCGGACATGGCTCTGGGCCAGCCAGAGTAGAATGCAACATGTGTGAGTACTTCGGAAGCTTCCGGCGGCGTCAAGCCGTTATCCATCGCGCGGTTGGCATGGAACGGCAATTGCTCCGGCTGGCCAACAGCGACCAGGGCGGTCATCGTCACGAGGCTCCGGTCTCGCGCTGAAAGATCTGGTCGCTGCCACAAGTCTCCGAACAGCACACGGTTGGTAAGGTCTGCTAGTGACATCGCTGTCGGGGCAACTGCGGCATCGACCGTCGCCTTTCGAGCGGCTTCGGCTGCGACTTCTAATTCGATGCGTGTCGCTTTGCTGTTGTCCAAAGGTGCGATCTGGCGCTCATCGAAGACCTTCTTCGTTTCTGTGACGGCAGACATTGCATTCGGCCACCCTGAGTAAAATGCGAGATGCGTGATGAGTTCACCGATCTCGCCTGGCTTCACGTCGTTATCTAAAGCACGGCTCACATGAGCAGCGATCTGCTCGGTTTTACCGGTAGACACAATCGCCGAAAGGGTAACCAGGCTGCGGTCGCGAGGCGCAAGTTCGGTTCGCTCCCAAACCTCACCGAACAGTACGTCATCCGTGAAATGGCCAAGCCCCGGTGCGACCGTGTAGACGGCTGTAGGAGCAACCCTTCTTCGCTCTTCCTGGGCTTCCACTCCTGTTGCGGCGAGAGCCGAGATGGCAATGCTTGCGGCAATGTTTTTCATCTGGGTATCCTTCAATTACTGTCATGAACTTCGGGGCCGTCGTGACTGCGGCCCTTAGGACGGTTTGCGGCTCAAGGTTTAAAGTTCCTGAGCTGTGGGACGAAAAAGGATCTCATTGATCGCAACATCCTCGGGCTCGTTGATCGCGAAGGCGACCATCCGGGCGAAGGTTTCGGCTGGCACGCCGACTTGGCCAACATAGTCCTGGTTCGCTTTCTGCACATCTTTCTCAGTGATATGTTCGAGGAGTTCCGTTTTGACAGCGCCCGGAGATATGATCGTGGTGCGGATGTTGTACGGAGCCATTTCCTGCCTTAGTCCCTCGGACACCGCCCGCACGGCGAACTTGGTCGCTGAATACACAGCCGAGCCGCCGAAAAGCTTGTGGCCTGCAACGGAGGACACGTTTATGATGTGGCCGGATTTCTGGGCTGTCATGTGCGGTAGTGCTGCGGCAATGCCGTAGAGAACACCTTTGAGATTGACGTCGATCATCTGGTCCCACTCATCAACCCTCAACCTCTCCAGCGGAGAGAGTGGCATGATGCCCGCATTATTGATGAGCACGTCGATCCGTCCGTAGATTTCCACGCCAGTGTCCACCAGCGTCCGCAGGTCATCTTGCCTCGTCACATCGGTCGTGACAGAAGTCGCCTTGCCACCAGCATCGATGATTTCGGCGGCAAGTGTATCGATGCGGTCGGCACGACGCGCACCGAGGACAACATTTGCGCCCTTGGCGGCAAGGAGACGGGCGGCTGCCGCTCCCATCCCGCTTGATGCTCCGGTGATGACTATGGTTTTGGCGGCGATGTTGTCAGTCATTCCAGGTCTCCTTTCGAGAGGCAGATACGGGGCAGTGGCAGCGGCGAACCCCGCTACAAATAGCCACTTCCTGCGATGGATTTGCCTACGCCAGATGCTGATCGAAAAAGCCTTTCAGCTTGTCGAACGGGATGAGGTCGACACGGTCATATAGATCGACGTGGCCGGCTCCCTTGACCCAGACCAGTTCCTTTGGCTCGGACGCCCGGTTGTAAGCATCCTTGCTGAATTCCTTCGAATGGGCTTGGTCTCCGGAAATGAACAGCATCGGGCGCGAGATCGTCTCGATGTCGTTGAACGGATAGAAATTCATGAATTTGACGCTGCTGCTCAGGGTCGGCTTGGTCGTCGTCTCCCTTGCCACGCCTTCAGGCGTGAATTCACCGCGAGGCGTCCGGTAAAAGTCATAGAACTCACGCTGGATTGGATCCGTATCAGCCGTCAGTTCCAGTGTGGTGCCACCGATGTACTGGATATTGGAGCCATCTGCCTCGGCCCAGCGCTGTTCTGCGGCAGTAGCGATGAACTGCTTACGCTGCTCGACTGTTTGCGATTTGTTCAATGCATCTCGAAAAGCAGCGCCCATATCGTACATGCTGACGGTCGCGACCGCCTTGATGCGAGGATCGATCTTGGCCGCACTGATAACGAAGCTTCCACTGCCGCAGACACCGATGGCGCCGATATTGGTGCGATCAACGAAGGCATGCGAGCCAAGGAAATCGACGCCGGCGCTGAAGGCTTCGGCATAGGCTTCCGGAGAAACCAGATTGCGCGATTGTCCTTCGCTTTCGCCCCAGAAAGGCAGATCGATGGACATCGCGACAAACCCCTGTTCGGCCATCTTGGTGGCGTAAAGATTCGCGCTCTGTTCCTTGACCGCACCCATTGGGTGGCCCACAATGATCGCCGGGTTCTTCGACGCCTGGTCGAGGTTCTTGGGTAGGAAAAGATTGCCGGCGACATTTGTCTGATACTGGGTTTTGAATGTGACCTTCTGCAGGGTCACCTTATCACTGGTGTAGAAATTGGAGGCGCCGTTGGACATGTCTTGAGCCTTTGCAATTGTTGCGTCGAAAATGGACATCGCCCCGAGGGCAGCGACGCCAGCGCTTGTCATCTTGAGTAGGCTGCGGCGGTCGATGGCGGTTTTCTGCGTTCTCGTGTCGTCTTGATCTTGATTGATCATTTGCTTGTGTCCTTGAATGGTGATGAGCTGGATTTCACTTGGGTGCATTGCTTGGAATGACCGCCGTGACGGTTTAGGGGCGTGTCGAGAAACGCGATGCGGCGATGGAGAGCAGGAACGAACCAACAAGCAGCCCTGCTGCGAAGAGGAAAGCGGTCGACCAGCCGTAGCCATCAAACAGCACGCCGCCGATCGAAGCGCCCAGCGTGATGGCAAGCTGGATGGTTGCGACTTGCAGCCCGCCGCCTGCCTCCGCATCGTCAGGCATGGTGCGGCTGAGCCAGGTGCCCCAGCCCACGGGAGCGGCCGTGCTGAACAGGCCCCAGCCGATGAGAAGAATGGCCGTCAGGACGGGAGACGATCCGAACGTGATCAGTCCCACGGCAAAGATCGCCATGATGAGAGGGATCGTGCCCAGAATGAGGAAGAGGTGTTTGTGCAGCAGTTGGCTGACGATCGTGGTTCCGGCGACGCCTGCCGCACCCATCAAAAGAAGCAGGAGCGAGAGCGTCGATATCGAGACCGCGGTGACGGTTTCGAGAAATGGGCGCAGATATGTAAACAGGGCGAATTGACCCATGAACAGCAGCATGATCGCGACCATGCCAATGGCAACCTGAGGCCGGGCGAGCAGTCTGAAGACATTCGACGAACCCTCGTGGCGGCGGGGTGGAAGCGACGGCAGGCTGATCCACTGCCAAACCAGGGCGACCAGCGCCAGAGGGACGACGGCAAAGAATGCGCCGCGCCAGCCTATATAGCTCCCGAGTAGGCTTCCAAGGGGTGCGGAGACGGTGGCTGCAATGGCGTTGCCTGCGTTCAGCATGGCAAGGCCCTTGGGAACGGACTCGTCCGGTACCAGCCGCATGACGATCGAGGTCGACATAGACCAGAAGCCGCCAATGGCGACACCGAGCATGGCGCGCCCGGCCATCAGTACGATATAGTTTGGCGCAAATGTCACGATCGTTCCCGAAAGCACCAGCATCAGCGAGAACGTGGCAAGAACCAGACGCCTGTCCAACCGCCGCACTAGGCCTGCGACGAAAATGCTGGTCAGGACAGCAAAGACGCCGGAGATCGAGATGGCCTGGCCGGCACGACCTTCCGTCACACCCAGTTCGGTTGCAATCGGTGAAAGGAGGCTTACCGGCATGAATTCGGAAGCAATCAAGACGGCCACGCACAAGGCCATTGAGAAGACAGCGCCCCAGGCAGCCTTATGCCCGTGCTTGGTCTGCGCCGCCGGAATCCCAGTGTCTTGGTCACCGTCGTTGAATTCGGATGATATGAAAGCTTGATGTGTCATGGCGGCAATATATGCCGCGCCCAGTTCGAAGATTAGTCATTGCAATTCGCTTGGACTTATCGATCTATGACATCAATAAATGATGGCGGAGGCGACCATGAAACGGGAAGATCTTAATGACATGCTGTGGTTTCTGGCAGTCGCAGAGGAGCGAAGCTTTACCAAAGCGGCGGCGAAACTTGGCACCTCGCAATCCACCATCAGCCACACAATCAAAAAACTTGAAGCTCGGATGGGGCTTCGCCTTCTGACGCGGACAACGCGCAATGTAGCTCCAACGGAAGCCGGTGAGAGATTGATTAGATCACTGGCACCGCGAATCCAGGAAATCGAAACCGAGATCGACGCGCTCATGGAAATCAGGGACAAACCATCCGGTTCGGTCAGAATAACACTCTCCGATCACGCGCTTGAAAGCGTCGTTTGGCCTAAACTGCGATCCATGCTGCACGAATTTCCCGATATCAAGGTTGAGCTGAACAGTGATAATGGGTTTCGGAATATCGTTGAAGAGAAGTTCGATGCAGGCGTCCGCTTGGGTGAAAGCCTGGACAAGGACATGATCGCTGTTCGCATCGGCCCAGACTGGCGGTTGGTCGCAGTCGCGTCTCCCCGGTATCTGGAGATCCGGACAACGCCCTCGACGCCGCAAGAACTGGTGGGTCACGATTGCATCAATCACCGGCAATCGCGAGCGGGTGGGCTTTATGCATGGGAGTTCGAAAAGGACGGCAGAGAAGTCCGGGTTCGTGTGGAGGGGCAACTGACGTTCAACTCGTCATACGCGATGATTGATGCAGCAGTTGCCGGATATGGCATTGCCTATGTGCCGGAAAGTCTCGTTGAAAAAGAGCGGGCATCGGGGCAATTGATACAGATCCTCGATGACTGGTGTCCCATGTTTACGGGCTACTATCTGTTTTATCCAAGCAGACGGCAAAACTCGCCCGCTTTCAAGGTCGTCGTCGATGCATTGAAGGCTTGACGTTTCCACTTGCACTGGACACCCCGTAAGACAACGCGCCGTGCAGGCTACCCCAAAACGCCATCGGAGAATGTGAAGACTTCGACCGGTGAAAGCAGGTTGCGGATCGGATGGACCCCAAGGCTCGTCAGGGCGAGATCATGACCTGCCTGACGCGCTGTTGTTTCACAAACCAGGCAGTCAGTTTTTGTCTGTTTGCTCAACTCCTGGAGCCTCTGCGCCAGATTGACCGCGTCGCCGTACACCGTGTAGGTTTGGCGATCGTCAGCACCCAGTGTTCCGGCTGCAACAAGTCCGGTGGCAACTCCAATCCTCACACCGATAGAAATCCCATCGAACTGCCGATTCTGCGTTGCCTTCAAAATGTCCCCAGATGCGGCGAGTGCGCGCTTGGCATGGTCTGAAACGGGAAGTGGTGCATTGAACGATATCAGCACCGCATCACCGATATAATTCACCACGACTCCACCATTTTGGTCGGCGATATCAGTGACAGCACTGAAGAAAGCGTTCAGAAAACGGACGAGCCTCAAAGGCGGCAAACCCTCGGAAAGGCTGGTAAAACCCTTAATGTCGACGAAGAGAAGCGTTGCCAGCCTGGTCTGGTGAGCCAGATGTCCTTCATCGAGGAGCTCGCGAAGGACTGGGGCCGGAACATACCGGCCAAAGATTTTTTGAACGCGCCGCTCACTCGCTCTGGCCTCGGCGTGATCGCTCACAACCCGTCGTGCTCTGTGAACCGCCAGCGCCGCAATGGCGGTGACCAGAAGGATGATCAGCATTTCCTGAACCCGTGATGCCAGACCAAGAAAATCTGGGTTGAGCACGGTCTTGAGATAAACATCCCGCGTTGGGGAAATGGGAAGGTTGGCATAGGTGATAACCTGCGCCATGCCGGACATGATCCACCATGTTGCAAAGAGAAGTCCGCCTGCTGCCCAGGTTCCTGTCCACAGAACAAGCGGGGGTGAAAGCGTAAGAACGGCGGCGGCAACAACGAGATAGTAGTGCTGCACCGAGCTTGTCAGGAAGACGAGGTTCTGGGGTATATCGCCGCCGCTGCTCAAGGGTACGAATGCGAGCAAGACGGTCACAGATGATGCATCGAAGGCGAAGAGCGCAAATCTGGCAGGCTTCTCGTAGCGCGTGCGGATCGCCGCAAGCGACGTCAGGCCTGCGAGGGCAATGAACGTTGTTATGCCGAAAATTCCCAGATTGATGGGGTAATAGTAACTGAGCAAGAAGCTGATCGCGAGCGCCATAACGGCCACGGTGCGGCCTAACACGGCGAACCTGAAGCCTGCACGCTCGGCCTTTCGCAGCGCATTAGCGGTCGTTTCGGCAAAGTCGAGTGCGGGGCGTTTTTCAACCATCTTATTCCAATCGTCCAGTCCTGTCGCAAACCAAGGCGGCGAACAAGCTGGGATAGGACAGGATCGGTTTTCAAGCTTGTCGAACCGTAGTCCACCATACGTCAATCGATCATTCGGGATTAGCCGGAGAATGCCGCATGGACTTATGGATTTCCAACATCAATGGAGTGCTCTTCGAGTCGAGGTATTTATGTCGAGACACGATAAGTACAAGCGACTGAACGCCCCTAATCATTTTCGAATGCACCGTTACTTTGCAGTGTGGCGTGGTTCATCCGCGCTCGACAAAACCGAAAACGAAGCGGAGCCGGATATGCAAAGCCCCATTCAACTTGAGATATCGCGTCGAAACCTGCTCATATCCTCAGCCGCAACAGTTGCAGTGACCGGTGTGGCCGGGGACGCGATTGCACAGTCGCCACCTGAGGAAGGAAAACTGACATCTAAGGTTTCCCTGACCGTCAATGGTGAGAGCATGACACTCGACGTTGACAACCGCACGACTTTGCTCGATGCGCTGCGCGAGCACCTTCATCTTACGGGAACCAAGAAAGGATGCGACCACGGGCAATGCGGTGCCTGTACCGTGATGGTAGACGGCCGCCGCATTAACGCCTGCCTCACGCTGACGGTGATGCACGAAGGTGACAACGTGGTCACGATCGAGGGACTTGGAACGCCGGGCGAGCTGCATCCCATGCAGGCAGCCTTCGTCAAGCACGACGGTTTCCAGTGCGGGTACTGTACCCCCGGCCAAATCTGTTCCTCCATAGCATTGCTGGAGGAGTTCAAGGCCAACCTTCCAAGCCACGTCACGATCGATCTGACCGCACAGGCGAGCATCACGCCTGAAGAAATTCGCGAGCGCATGAGTGGTAACATCTGTCGGTGCGGCGCCTATTCCAACATCGTTGAGGCCATTGCCGAAGCTGCGGGGATAAAAGCATGAAAGCCTTTACATACGAGCGCGCCAAATCCATCGACACCGCCGTCAAGGCCGCGGTCTCAAATCCAGACTCCAAGTTCATCGCAGGTGGTACGAACTTGCTCGATCTGATGAAGCTTGAGATCGAGGCGCCAACGCATCTAATCGACGTCAACGGTCTCGGCCTCGACAAGATCGAAGCCACGACTGAAGGCGGCCTGCGCATCGGTGCGCTGGTACGCAACACCGAGCTTGCTGCGCACGAAACGGTCCGTCGAGATTACGGAGTTCTGTCACGGGCTCTTCTGGCCGGGGCATCAGGACAACTACGCAACAAGGCAACCACTGCCGGCAATCTGCTACAACGCACCCGCTGTCCATATTTTTACGATACCAACCAGCCATGCAACAAGCGCCAGCCGGGCAGCGGTTGTTCAGCCATGGGCGGTTTTAGTCGCCTCCATGCCATCGTTGGCACCAGCGACACCTGCATTGCGACCCATCCAAGCGACATGGCAATCGCCATGCGTGTTCTCGACGCGGTCGTGGAAACCGTCAAGCCGGATGGCAGTCAAAATGTCATACCCATCGCTGAACTCCACCGACTACCGGACGAAACGCCGCATATAGAAACCAGTCTCGAATGGGGCGAATTCATCACCGCCGTCATCCTTCCCAAGCCGCTTGGTGGACAACATATCTACCGGAAGGTCCGCGACCGAGCATCATACGCTTTTGCCATCATTTCGATTGGCGCCGTTATCCAGCCAGACGGTAACGGGCGTGTTGCGGTTGGGGGCGTTGCCCACAAGCCATGGCGCATCGAAGAAGCAGATGCTCAGTTGCCAAAGGGGGCTGCGCCAACATCGGCTGTGCTTTTTGCGGATGCAAAACCAACCGAACATAATCGGTTCAAGATCAAATTGGTCGAACGCGCTCTGAGTGCCGTCATTGCCCAAACAAGGAGCTGAACATGCAGTTCGATAAACCAGCAGGCACAAACCCGATTGATAGATTGAAGATTGTGGGCCAGCCAATTCTTCGTATTGACGGGCAACTCAAATCGACCGGTCAAGCCATCTACGCATATGAATGGCACGATCCAAACACTCGATACGCATACGGCTATCCTGTCGGTTCAGCGATAGCCAAGGGTTCGATCAAATCCATAGATACGAGCATGGCCCAAAAGGCGCCGGGTGTCATCGCAGTGGTGACTGCCCTTGATGTCGGTGAGCGGACTAAGGGTAAGTTCAACACGGTGAGGCTCTTTGGCGGTCGTCAGATTCAGCATTATCATCAGGCGATCGCGGTCGTCGTAGCCGAGACGTTTGAGCAGGCGCGCGCGGCGGCGGCTCTCGTTAAGGTCGATTACAGCGAGGAGCAGGGGAGCTTCGAGCTAGGCAAGGCCATGGATGCAGCGACGAAACCCGAAACAGGTGATCCCGATTCCAGTGCCGGCGACTTCGACGCTGCTTTCAAGGCGGCCGCTGTGACCTGCGAAGAGACCTACACCACGCCTGATCAGTCCCACGCCATGATGGAGCCGCATGCATCCATCGCTGCGTGGGATGGCGAAGATCTGTCACTTTGGACATCGAGCCAGATGATCGACTGGTGGCGCTCCGACCTTGCGACGACGCTCGATATCGACAAAGAGAGGATCCACCTGATGTCGCCATTCATTGGTGGAGGTTTTGGCGGCAAGCTGTTCCTGCGCGCAGATGCGGTACTCGCAGCCTTTGGTGCAAAGGCTGCCAGACGGCCGGTCAAGGTTGCATTGCCGCGCCCGTTCGTCATCAACAACACGACCCATCGTCCGGCTACTATTCAGCGCGTCCGCATTGGTGCACAGAGCGATGGACGAATAACAGCCATCGGGCATGAGAGCTGGTCTGGTGATCAGGCTGGCGGGCAGCTAGAGGCGGCCGTGCTTCAGACACGGCTGCTTTATGCCGGCGAAAATCGCATGACCGCGATGCGGTTGGCAACGCTTGATCTGCCAGAGGGCAATGCCATGCGAGCGCCAGGTGAAGCGCCGGGTCTTATGGCTCTTGAGGTTGCGATGGATGAGCTGGCGGAAAAGCTCGGCATCGATCCGATCGAGTTCAGGATCATCAACGACACGCAGGTCGATCCGGAAAATCCCGAGCGGCCCTTTTCCCATCGCGATCTTGTCGGCTGTCTCAAGCTTGGTGCCGAGCGGTTCGGCTGGGATAGACGGCGAGCATCTGGATCAAGGCGTGAAGGCAATTGGCTGATTGGTATGGGTGTTGCCGCTGCCTTTCGCAACAATATGGTACTGCCATCCGGTGCAAGAGTCCGCCTCGACAATGAGGGCATTGTGACGGTTGAGACCGACATGACAGACATTGGAACCGGCAGTTACACCATCATTGCGCAGACTGCAGCCGAGATGATGGGCGTCACCATCGACAAAGTGGGTGTGCAACTGGGCGACTCCCGCTTTCCCGTGTCGGCTGGTTCTGGTGGGCAGTTTGGTGCCAACTCTTCGACGTCTGGTGTCTACGCCGCATGCGCGAAGCTGCGCGACGCCATCGTTCAGAAGCTCGGCTTGAACGCTGAAGACTTGGTCTTCGAAAATGGTCAGATTCGGTCAGGGAGCCGGTCGGTGTCGCTTGCCGAGGCTGCTGGCCCCGAGGGCCTTGTGGCAGAGGATACGATGCAGTGGGGCAACCTTACCGAGACGCATCAGCAATCGACATTTGGCGCGCATTTCGTAGAAGTCGGCGTGGATGTCGCTACTGGCGAGACCAGGATCCGCCGTATGCTGGCGGTCTGTGCTGCCGGACGAATCCTCAATCCGGTCACTGCCCGCAGCCAAGTCATCGGTGCGATGACCATGGGCGTGGGCGGAGCGCTGTCGGAGGAGCTTGCAGTTGATACGCGCCGCGGCTTCTTCGTCAACCATGACCTTGCCGGTTACGAAGTCGCTGTTCACGCCGATGTACCTCACCAGGAGGTGATCTTTATGGACGAGACCGATCCGATGTCCTCGCCGATGAAGGCGAAGGGTATCGGCGAACTCGGCCTGTGTGGCGTCTCGGCGGCGATTGCAAACGCCATCTATAATGCAAGCGGCGTCAGGGTTCGCCATTATCCGATCACGCTCGACAAGCTGCTCGATGGCCTTCCGGATGTCGCGTAACGCATCTTACGGCAGGTCTCGAGGGCCTGCCGTCTTCCCTGAAGGGGATTTTTTCGTGGTCGATGTTTTCAAGAAATCGCTACCAACCCCCATGAGGGCGATGTTGAGTGACGATCCTCGCGACATTCTTCGGTTCGCCGTTAATGCTTACCGAGAAGGACGAGTTGCGCTTGCCATACTCGTTGACATTCGAGGGGGAGCAGCTCGCGCGCTTGGATCGCAAGTGGTGGTAGCCGCAGATGGTCGTTTCTCCGGTTATGTGTCAGGCGGGTGTGTTGAAGCGGCAGTTGCCGCCGAAGCCCTTTTAGCCATGGAGACGCGATCTGACCGCATGGTGTCCTTCGGCGACGGTTCCCCATTCCTCGATATCGTGCTGCCGTGCGGTGGTGGCATCACGGTCGCCATTCATGTGCTGCGATCGGTCGATATTATCGAGTATGTGCTTCAAAGCCTGGCGCAGCGCAAATCTGCGGGATTGAAATACGAGCCCGAACGACAGGCGCTGACATCCATTGAGCCGCCTGAACGTGCAGGAGTGAAAGACGGGAATGTCTATCTTGTCTATCGGCCAGTCACTCGCGTCATTGCTTCTGGGCAAAAGAGCGAAACGCAAAGCGTACAAAAAATCGCAGTCGCTTCAGGCTATGAGGTGCTTCTATGTGAGCAAAATGAGCGCACGGCTGAGTTGGGTCAACACATAGATGCTTACACTGCATTTATACTCCTTCATCACGACCTTGATCAAGAAACGAAAGTTCTTGATATCGCCTTGAGATCTTCCGCTTTTTACATCGGCGCTTTGGGCAGCTTTAATACACACCGCCGGCGCATCGAACGACTTTCCGAGTTCGGCTACACTGCTTGTGAGATTGACCGCATCAATGCGCCGATTGGAATTTTCGGGCCAGCCCGAGATTCAGCGACACTCGGACTTTCTGTGCTAGCTGACGTCGCGAAGAAGCGTTCACAGAGATATCCATGAGATTTTCGGAATGTAGTCAATCGCGCCTGATGTAAGGTCTTCCAAATGGCGATGAACTCGTGGTCAAGTAGATCTCTGGTGGTCTTGCGTTTCATTGACTGGTTAACAGTGCGCCTTCTTTTGATATCCTTGCAAAGCAGAGACCCTCCTGAAAACCGCGTGAGGTCGCCTCCTGACAAAGTTCGAGATAGTTCGAGCGGATTGAAAAGAAATGGGAAGCGGGGAACCCTTGTTTTCGAAGATAGGTGTGGCCGGGGCAATCGGCCTCCAGTGTCAGGCGATGGCGAATCCCGAACATCTCAAGAAGACGATAGGCCCAGCCATTTTCGAGATCCATTTCCAGCTCTGCGATATCGGCCGGACGGCCATAGCGTCGTGCGACCATCGAGACGTCGTCCAGATGCTCGAGCATCTTGTCACGTTCGTGTTCGCAAAGCTTTTGGAGCTGCGCCTTTGACATGGGGTCCTTCTGTTTCAACTTAAGTTCGGCCATCAGCACGTTGAGCTTGCGACCAATGACTTGAGCTTTCTTATGATCAGAACAGTGAAGGCTTAATGAAAGTCGGCTGCCTGGCGGGCATTGCCGAAACGCGTTTGGAACACGCGCACGCCAATAAAAGATATTGCCGCGGCGGATGAGATTCTCGACGTCGTGGCGGACCGCCATGAAGTTCTACCCTTGCCTGCCACTTCAAATGCCGGCGCGCATATTGCGCGTGGGCATCACCTGTGGGCTACAGTTCTGGGCATCAGGTCGCCAATGATGCCAAAACGATATCCGACACGACTGGAAAATCAAGGGATTAAGGGTATTTGGGGAGAATTGGCTGGGGAACCTGGATTCGAACCAAGATTAACGGAGTCAGAGTCCGTCGTTCTACCGTTGAACTATTCCCCAACGCTGTCGAAGTGGTCTGAACCGCTTCGCTGAGGCGTCATATAAATGATTTGTCTCGCTATGCAAGACGAAAAATGCGTTGTGATTGACAATATTGAAATCGGGTGGGATTTCTTTGCGCACCACCACACGAGATGTGGTGATGCACAAAGGTTTTAATCAATGAACGGCTGAGGCCTAACTTTTTACGCGCTCTACGATTTCTCTCAGTTCAGCACGTTCAGCATCGTTGAGTGCTTCTACGCCTGGAATGCGTACCGGGCCGACATCGGTGCCAAGCATTTTGATGGCTTCCTTGACGACGGTGACGTTTGCGCCATTGAAATATTTCGTCCGCATGGCTTCAAAACCGGCAATCCCGTCTATCAGGTTGCGAGCCGCTTCGTAGTTGCCAGCTTCCAGTGCCTGGTAAATGGCGTGCGAGCGCTCTGGAAAAACATTGACGAGACCGGAGGTAAATCCGCGCGCACCCATGGCAAAAAACGCTGGTGCCCAGCCCTCGGCAAGGCCGCAGACCCAAATTGTTGGCGTGTCTTTCGTGGCTCGAATAACTTCTGCCAGTAACATCAGGTTGCTGGACGCGAATTTGATCCCTGCAATATTCTGATGCAATGCCAGTTGCTGGAAGTCGCTGACGGAAAAGCTGTCGCTACGCACATAGGCTATGACGGGAACGGTTGCGGCGTCCGCGAGATTCAAAAAGTATTTTGCCTGATAGCTTGGCCCAGCAAAGGGGGGTCCATCGGGTGATGTCCCATGATAGCGTCTGCGCCTTCGGCCACGGCATCTCTGGCCAAAGCCTTTGCTTCTGTCAACGAACGACCAACGGCTGCGCTGACCAGAGACTTTCCAGCCGCAGCCTTGACCGCCGTGCGGTGTACGAGGCGAACCTCTTCCAAAGTCAGAGTGAAGAATTCTCCCGTGTTGCCAGCCGCCATCAGATTATGGACGCCTGCCTCGGCGAGACCCTTGATAAGGGTCGAAAGCTTTGAGGCATCGACAGCACCATCAGACGTGTAGGGCGTGACCGGCACTCCCGATATCCCCGTCAGCGCGCTGCGAACCTTTTCCATTGATGAATCCATCGTATTTCCTCCCGTTTATTGAAGACCGTACTCAAATAGATATTTCCTGAACCTATCACATGGTCGCGCATGGCTCTCTCTGCCTCGTCGCTTTTGCCAGCGATGATTGCTGCGGCGATGTCTATATGTTCCGCCAGCGCTTTTTGCTCGCTCCGAGGGGTCCAGATGAATGACCCGGCGAATGCTGGCGTCGTAGAACCGCTGCCTCTCAATCATCCGGGCCAGATACCGCAATCGGACGCTGCATGGATTTGATCGTGAAACATCTCATTGAGTGTAACCAGGTCATCGGCCGCGGCATTGGAGCTGGCAATTCGCGTCTGATTGACGGTTTTCTCCAAGTCCTCGACCGCATCGGTCGTTAGCCGTTTCCCCGCTAAACGTGCGATCATGGATTCAAGTGCTGCGCGGGCTAATATTGTCTCCTCAGCCCAATTTGCGTTAAAACGAATAATAACGCGACGCCGGGATAGAGTTTCAACCAGTCCCTCTGCTTCAAGCTGAAGAAGCGCTTCCTTGATAGGGGCCGTGCTGACACCAAGTTGCTCTGCCAGTTGCCGTTCGTTCACACGTTCATCAGCTGCAAAACGACCTGACAAGATGGCCGTTCGCAGTGCTCGATGGACGTGGTCTCTCAGCGTCGCCAAAAGCTGCGGATCAAGCCGTTCGATACGATCGTCCGACACCGACAACGGGACTTGCGTTGATAACATGAATATACCCCAAACATTGAAATCTGCTATATCAGATTTCAATGCACGACTGACCTGTCACGATGTCAGATCAACAGATGAGGCGGCTTTGGGGTAGTCGACCTGCTCTCTTAGGCAATCAACTCCTATCTTGTGAAACCGTGGACGATTGGTACGTTCCGGGACGGTAGGGGAGGGCACTCCATCTTGGCAACCTCACGAGGTGTACAACCCTTTCCAGAGTTTTGCGCCGCGACCGGGCCTGTCAGATGGTTAGGACTCGTACAGATTGGTCTCTTTAGATTGGGAATGAAGGTACCAAGGCTAGATTTTTGAGAGAGCCACGGGTTTCCGCATTGCATCAGATGGCCCGTTTGGAAATTTGGGAACCAACAGACTGCAATCCTGTGTGTTTTTGGTGTGCCTTGTTTGTTCGTCCACGCTTCTTATGGCTCGTCAAAACCACTTTCAGTCCAAGAAGCCAAAATATCCCAACCAAATCAGCCACTTGCCATTTTTCTGATTTTTCTTCTTTTGGTGCTGTTGACTATGTCTGAGGTGTTCCTCTATAAGTCCGCTCACTGACGAGGGCGGCGGCGCTGCTAGCGACGATGTCCTTCGTTCTGGAGAAAACTGGAAGACTTGGCGAGTTTGTTGGGTCTTTGGAAGCTGAACTTTCGGGTTTTGGTTTGATGGTTTTGACACTAATGTGTGTCTGTTTTTTGACAATTGAATATGGAAGAAAGAGAAACGTGGGCGGCGAGGCTTGCGGGATGTTGA
>NZ_FMUD01000044.1:0-38859 GCF_900100825.1 Agrobacterium sp. DSM 25558
GAAACCTTGGAAACCTTGCCGGATAACCGGTCGGACATGTTCAAGGTCCGACCCTTCACCTTCCGGGCGGCAGGGCTTCATTGCTGAAACATCCCGCCTGCCAGTTCGGCCACATCTGCCTTCGTCCTGATCCGCGCCGATTGATCGAGGCGCGGGACAGGGTCGATCCGTTTTCCGCAAGGTCCGCATCCGCCAGCCCCGGCCGATTCGTCTCTAAGCGATCCGTCCGCACCATCTCTGGTGCGGGGCAGATGCAGCGTGTTCCTGTGTACCGCCTGACTTTCGCTTCAAGCTCCTCACGGTCGCGTTCGACCAGAAGCCGATGAGCTGTCGGTACACCCGGTGGCGGACGCGCCGGACCGCCGTGACCCGACACCGCAACCTTCAACGGTTTGCGGGCCAAGGCACAGCGGGCCGATGCGGACGGTAGAAGGGTTGCGCCAGCCGGTCCGAAACCGGCGCTGCCCCTTTTCCCGTACCACCGGGGAAATCGCTGCCAGACCCCGATGGTGAAGGTTTGCGTATGCCTTCACCACCAGCGCCGGTCCCGCCTCGCCGCAACGCCTTGCGGTGTATCCGAGGGCGGAACGGGGAGATTGTGCGGGTGATTCGCACGCCGTGGAGAAAAGTGCGGGGGGATTTTTTGAGGTTCTTGCGGGCTTTTGGGTAAGGTGTTGATTTTGTTGGGGAGTATTTTGCTGGAGAGGCTTAAGGGTGTGGCTTACCCCCCTTGTAACTTCCCTTCACCGTCCTTTGGCGTTTTAATGCCCTGTGCGGTGGCGGATGTGAGACCGAAGCCCCTTAGGGACTGTGGCGCGGCGCGACCTTTGGCGCAAACTCGCGTCAGCTTTGGCACACCAAAACAGACGCTTGCATATGTGGCGCGGCGCGGCCTTCTGGACAAAACGGCGTTAGCTTTCGGACACCAAAACAAACGCTTGCCTACCTGAAGGCTTTTTTTAGATTCCTTGTTGGCAAGGGATTCTTGTTGCCACGTCTTTTCTCGCTTCAATGTGATACTCGTCCGACCGATACTCAGGAAAGCCGAATGAGACCCTCTTCTCAAGCTCTGCGAGGGCCAATCCGGGTCGGGAAATATCAAGGCCCTTCAAAATGTCCGGCCCATATCTCCACCACTGAATTTGTAGAAGGCGATCAACGATCTCTTGATCAAACTTCATCCTCAAGTGCCGCGCGGGCACTCCCGCATGAATCTCATAAGGCCCAACGTCTTTGACTACCACCGATCCCGTTGCGATGACCGCGCCGTCGCCGATATGAACCCCACGAGCAATTGTTACGCGCCCGCCTATCCAGACATCATTCCCAATGACAATCTTTTTCTTCGTCGATTTAGCAAGATCATCGCGCAGCAACTTCACCTGTTTCTCTCTATCTGGATCAACGCCGAGACTATGAAAACCCGATGCCCATTCTGAGTCGAAGTCAGGAAAAAGGATGTGGGGTGAAAGCGCTTCGATTGAGTGCTCTGGATATCCGCAGACCAAATCTGGTCCTATTGCGCAGAACCTTCCGATAGTTTCGATATAACGAAGAGTAGCGTTTGAGTTGATGTATGTAAAAGCCCCAATACGGCCAACGTCGCCATACCTTCCACCCTCAATTCGGACGGGGGTTTCAACGATACCCGTCAGGCGGCTACCGAAAGCGCCCCAATGCGTATCGGCGCGGACATCAATCCCATTGGTCTCCGGCGCACCTGTCGGTAACGCCGGGCGTGCAGGGTGATATGATCCTTGTCGTAGTAGCATTTTGCCTCCCTGTATTTTTGCTACAACTACAACGATACATCAAATGCAATCAACCCACGGGGGCTTTAATCGCCGACATGTCAGCGTCTACTCGAACCTCACCGCAAGACAAGCAAGACAGATGGGTAACTATTCCATCTGATGCTTTTATTTTTGCATGGGTGGACCCGCATTTTTCGCACTTGGGGTCTACCTTCACGCCGTTAATCTCATACATTTTCGGTTTTCCTTTCAGTTCATACCGAGGTGTTTTTCCATATTCGACAATCGCTGCTCTTGACCGCGAAGAATGAAATACTGAAGACCGCTGTCTCTGAAGCTGTAGACGCTACCGGCTGCCTTCGTCGGATGGATGACAACCTCCTTCAAAACTACAGTATTTGGGGGCACCAAATGGTCGATCGGTAGCCTTGCGTCGGGCAGCGTAACGATTTGACCGTCATCCAGCCTGAGGAGAACACCGTCTGGAAGCTTCCCAACAGTAATTCCATCATCCACATGTTCTTCGATGATATCCCGAACTTCTTCCTCCGCGTTCCACTCATCGAAGCAAATGAAACTGTACGCGAATGGCTCCAAGTGATGGGCCTCCATGATTTCTATAACGCGCTGGACAGTGAGACCGACATGCAAACGTGCTGCCTCACCTTTCTCCCGAACCGCATCTTTGAATTTGAACACACCAATTTCTTTGGCGATCTGAGCGGATGCGGCAAGCTCCGCATCTGTTAAGGACGAAACTTGCCAATCTTCGTTTACCGGCGAGCCGTCTCGCAGAGCTTTCAACATCGCGTCCGACGTGTTGATAGTTGAGGTAGCGGCATAGACCACCGAGAAGCGGTTTGACGCTTGACCTATAGAGTGGGCGTTGTCGGCGTTCGGATAAGCATTGCCGTAAAAGACCGCGTTTCCAGTGGCCGGGATAGAGAACAGCGTTGTGCCTGACGTATTCAGCACCGAAAATGCATTGCTGGTCGCAATCAAAAGGGAATTTGATGGCGAGCGTGAAATGGTGACGGCCGTTGGGTTCGCGTCATACCCCAGATAGATCCTCGATGTAGTGGCCTGAACGTCAGACAAAAACCGAGCTTCGTTATAGGGTGTCCTGAAGTATCTGTTCGACAGAGAAGAATTGCTGAGAATCGTATCGCCATATTTGATGGGCAACCACGTCGAGAAAAAGGGAACCTGGCTTTCCAAAATCGACAGCAAATTGTGGTTTGTGGTAGAGGCAAGCCCACCAAAGCAGTTCGTAGCATCAGCTTCACCGATGATGGTTCCATCATGCTTCATTACGTAAGGCTGCGGGTTTTCTATCATGCATCCGAAAAATGCGTCACGAGCGCTTCTATCGATGCGCACGCAGAATGGCGCATATGATTGGAACCGACAATTGATGTAGCGATGCCCATGGATCGCCTTATTGCCGTTGACTGCAAGGCCGTCGATATTGAAGGCACCGCCGACATCCCAGTCGTCTGCTACGCTAGGAGATGCCTTCATATCGAACAAACGTTTGCGGGTATGATGAGTGCCGCCGAAAATTTGGCAGTTGATCATCTGGAAGTCTGACCAGCCCCAAAGCCCGCGAGTGTCAGCTACCGTTTCGCCGCGAAGCTGATCGTAATAGGCGGGACCGTAATCGGTGCCTCCGGTAGCGGGCTTCGCACCCTGAATGTTCACACCCCATCGACCACCAGCGGTGAATACCTGATCCATCAAGCATCCGTCACCACCAGTTCTAGCTACGCCTTGCGGATATTCAAATCCGCGCGGGCTAGAAAAGCGCGGCGTCAACTCACTTTGGGTGTTATCGCCCCAGATTTCTGCCATTCGAAAATAGCCAATGGACGCAACCCGACGAAGGGAAACGCCAAGGCGGCTACCGATGAATATGCCGACATCATAATCTGCGCCGAGATTATCCACGCTATCGGTCAACTCACTGGCTGGCCCACCGGCTGGCGGCTCGACATAAAGCCGAATAGCTACGCCTTCGATCTGCACTCCATCGTTCTGGATATTCAAAGCTACCGATAGCGGGCTGTCTTGTGGATCAGCCGCACTAGCCCGGTGGCGGATGCGCGTTCGAATACGCTTTGTGCCAACCCCCTTGAACAACAATGTTGAAGCATCTTGCCAGTTAAAAACAGGGCTCGACCAAGATGGCGTTATTGCACCGTTTACCCACTGGGCCGTGTTACCGGTGTAGCCGAAGCCCATACCTACGCCAACAAACCTCTGTCCTCGCGTTATAATTTCGAGTTCATCATTTAAAATGGCATAGGCACCAAAGTCGATATAAACGGTTCTGCCGGTATCAAGCGCCCGCTGAATGAACGGATAATTGTTGGTTTTGGACGTGTCTGCTCCGAAAGCCCGGATGTTTACACCACCGTTGTGGCCGTTGATTTGCTGAAGCAGCACACCGCCAGCCGTTGACACATGCCAATCGTTTCGCAAGGGCGAGAGGACTTCATAGACGAATGGGCCTGCCTCTACTCGACTTCCGTCCGATACTACAAACTCCGCCCCAACCGAGTAGCTGAGAACTTCTCTGTTGTCGTCAATCAACGCGGTGACTGTTTTGAATGTTGCCATCGAAACGACACCGCTAGCCGCCGACTCTGCTCTCGCTGCTGCTGCCTCTGCTGCAGCCAAAACAGCTATGCTCGTTTGATCGCTTAAGAGGCGGAGCACACTGTCGGCGACTAGAGCGATCAGCATCATCCCCTCAACTAGGCCACCTTCTGAGATATCAAACCCAGTCATAGTCTTGATGGTAAACGTCTTTTGCCCGTTGACAGTCACAGAAACTGGCGACGTTGTATTCGTCTCAGTTATAGGCAGCACAACCACGAGACCCTCGATAAGAGGAACCTTTGAGGTTGCTAAAATTGAATTGGCGCTCCCAGCTCCCGCATTATGCAAAACCGAAATCGAATAAGGCAGTGGAAGCGTCCAAACCCATTCATCCCCGGTCCACGACCAGACACCATTGTTGTCAGCATCCGGGTCATTGAACACCCACGCTGAAACCTTATCCGTCAGTATGGCCGCTTTCAGCGCCACTTCCGTGGCAAACAGCGGTGCCTGAAACCCTGCCAGATCGAGCGGCGACGTTGCTGCCAGTTGCACGGCGAGATCAGTTGTCGCCTGCACGCCGGTCGATCCGTCGCGGTTCACGATAATTTCGTCAGATACGGCGGTCTGGTAGGCGATATTCGTCGTCATAACGGGAGGTAGGATAGCGTTCATGATGTCCTCAAAGGATGGTCACGGAGAAGGGACCGGCGACGGGGCCGGGAATGCCATCTGCGTTTTGGGGTTCAAGCCAGAAGTAATGGATGCCTTGGGCAAGGCAGGTGGATGTTTCGAGATAGGTGACAGCGTTATCGACCGATCCGGCAAAGGAGGCGGAGGCAGCAAGCGCGAAGGTGTTGTTGCCAGTGACCGCCTGAATACGGTCGCTGAAGGTGCCGTTAGAGGTGCGGGCCGTTCCGTTGCGGGTCGATCCGCCCAGCAGCTCTGGCGTGATATTCCCGGCTGTCACATCTGAGAGCAGGAAGGAAATTCGGTAATACTTGCCACTCTCTGCGGCGAGTGGTTGCGAAAGCGTGCTGGCCGTCCCTGCTGTTTTGGTTGCCTTTCCGGCTGGGATCGCCCAGCCGTCGCCAGCCGTCCAAGTGCCTGCATTGTCCATTGCGCCGTTCAGCAACAGGTTCTGGCGCGTGGTGTCGCCCACGGGTGCGGTATAGCTGCGGGATGGCTGGACAGTCAGAAGCGATACGGCATCAGTCGCACGATTAAGAACCGACGAGGTGGAGCGGTAGAGCTGGACTAGCGACACATTCGCATCGTCGCCGGTGGCGAACTGGACAACAGCCGCACCGAGCAATGCGCCCACGGTGACCATGCTGGATGGCAGAGCAGTCGGAATGCCGATATCGTCGGCACCTACCGTAAAGGTGATAACCGCTGTGAATGCTCCCGGCGTTCCATTGCCTGATAGCGCACGGGCGCGCATCTGAACCACCGCACCGTTCACGTACATCATGAGCGAGCCGCCGCCGTCCGCAGCGGGAACGGTAATGGTGTTCCAAACCGTCGCGCCATTAGCCCGGTGCTGCACTTCAAACGTGGAGCTTGGCACAGAGCCGCTGCCAGCCTGTATGAGATAATCGATGCGATTGACTTCATCGGTGCCGGTGAAACCGGATCGAATAGAGCTGAAACGCGGCGTGGGTGGAAGCAATGCGCTTTCGGGGATTTCAGCACCGGCGCGACCGGACCACGGCGGAATGACTTCAGCATCCAGCAATTCGTCAATGATTGGGGCTGCGTCGATCAGTCGAAGATGAGACGAGAAGTCCTCGCCCGCCTCGACACCTGTCACCACTACGGGATAATCCACTGTGGAAGCCTCACCAAAGTGGATGAGATCACCGGCAATCGGCATTTCGCCAATGCCGTTCACAAGCAGCACGCTTTTCTCACCGGGCGTTTTCACCAGCGTTCTAACGATGGAGCTGCCTATGGTGTCTTCAATGGTGAGGCCAGTGCGAAAGCGGACAGCGTAGCCTTTGCCGTCTTCCATGGTCACGACCTCATCAATCTCGATGAAGCGGCCAGCCGTGGATTTCACGCGGGCCGCGACCTGGACACGGTTGATGATGTCGCTGGAAAGCTGAACGAGGTCGCCACGGGTTGCGACCCGGATCGGGCCGTCCTGCGAGACTGTGTACACGTCTGGCCTGTGCGTCGCCTCGTACATGCGGCGACGCGCTTCCAGATAGATTTCGTCGGGGTCAGTTTTCCCCGGTAGCTCCAGCTCTTCCAGAAGCAAGAGGCTTCCAGCTTCTTTGCCCGGCCATGGAACGATGCGTTCCGCCGCTTTATAATCGTTCGTCGCATCCTGAAACGATACGCGGAAGCCATCGGGTGGCTCGACGTAAGAACGGGAAATCCGCAGATCATAGCTGTTTCGTGGGCTGACGTGGTCAACCCTAAGCTTGTCGGGGCGATCAATTGTCACGGACCATTTCAGGCCATCATGACGTGGACTGCCACGGCCTGCGGCGGCGATCTCCGTCAGGAGGTCGCGGAGCGTGGTGGTTTTCTCCTCGATAACGCGATCATATTTCAAGTCCTTCAGGCGGCAGAAATCGTGCCAGTCCGCCAGCGCTTCCAGATCAAGCGCAGTATCTGAAACGGCTTTTGGATTGGCGGGTGACTGAAAGACGTAGCGGTATAACGAAGCCGGATTTTTGGTCTCCCGCTCGATCCATGCCCCGCTCGTATGCTCGTAATCAAGGCAGGGCCGTGAAACCAGTGCGTTGAAATTGTCGAGCTGACCGTTGAGCTGATGTGTCGCTTTAATGCGAAGTGCAACAAGCGCCAGCGGGTGCGGAAAGTTCAGCGGATATTCCGGGCGAATTGTCTGCAATCCTGCCCAGCTCGTGCGCTGCTGGATTTTTGAATCGTTGGTTTCTGCCGTTAGCATCGTGCAGCTGACCTGCCATCTGCCACGAGTCGGAAAGGTCCATGTGTGCTGGCGATAGAAAGCCTCTAGCTTGCGGGCGCGTACCGTGATGGTTTTGACTGCCTGCCATTCTTCAGCGTCAATTCGGCGCTGATCGATGCGGATAGTCACGGTATGATTGACCGGATTACCCTTGTCATTGAACCGGACGAGGCCACCCGGCCACGCGAGAATGACGCTCGCGCCTGAAGCATCGCCACCGGTGGTTCTGACAACACGATCTTCTTCAGGTGAACTGCCGCTGATGATTTCACCGCGATCATCACGTGGATACGGCATCAGCAGTTCAGCGCCGACGCTTTCTTCCATGACTTGGCGCGGAAACATCGAAAGAGGCTCATCGTCGGGCCTGCCTTCTCGAACCTGAATATCTACCTCGTCATATTCTGACAAAGATGTGTCACCGATCTGGAAACCAGAAAGGGAAAGCGGCCCGTATCCGAAGCAAAACAGGCAGCGCAGATATTGCCAGTCGCCAACGATCTCGCTGTAAGTGTAAGCCCCGAACGGCGGCGCATAGCGCGTGGTGCCAAGCGGAAGGGGAACGGCGGCATCAGGCTCAAGTCGGTTACGCCATCCGGTGATGCTGTACCGATTTTCGGCGTTAAGAGATTGCGGCGGCTTGGGCGGCGGTATCAGTGCGTTGATCAGGAGATTGCCGATCACGGTCACGCCAAGACCAATCAAGCCTGCCGCAAGGCCCGTGGAGATACCGAGCGCACTCGCCACCGGAATAGCCCAGAACTGACCAAGTGCGACCGCTGCGATGGCGACGACAATCGACAGGATCGATTTTAGCGCATTCTTTCCCGGCACGATGCGAATGACGACACGAACGCCCTCACGAGGACGAACCGAACGCCAGTGTTCCGCAGCAATGATGATGGAGCCGCGTTCGCTGACGATGGCAACACGGCAATGATGCCAGTCGTTAGAAGACAGGTTTGGCAGCGCGGCTCTAACGATTTCCGCTATGGTTGAGCCTACAGGCATGGCGATGTCGATGCGCCCAGCGGCTGGATCAATCATCGGCGCGGCAAGCACAGGAATGAGGGCCGTTTGCGCGGGCATCAATCTGCCCTCGAAATCATATTGACGTGGCGATATGTGCCGGTGTGCCGATGACCCCAAGCACCCGAACGGTAGCTTTCCACCTTGGCGCAATCGTCTTCGGCCACGTGGATCATCAGGCCGTGATGGACCACAATCCCGACATGGGTATCAAGTCGGCCGCGACGGAAAACGGAAATATCAAAGGCGATGGCGATACCGCTGACTGGCATCCACAATGGTGATGTTGTGGCACCGGAAACCAGCGCTGCGATTTCGCCATGCTCTTCCACCGAACCGTAACCGAGATAGTCAGGCAACCGAATGCCAAGCTCCTCGCGGTAAATGGTGCAGGCCAGCCCCCAGCAGTCGCAGCCGTCGCGATCTCTCCCGAATTCCAAATAGGGAACACCCACGAAGCGGTCGCTCCAATGCTGATCTATAACGCGGTTCATGGAATTCATTTGTGCAGCCCCGGAAATGTTCTTGCGGTCATTCGGCCACCCGGCACGTACTCCAGCTCAATCTCCTCCCGGCTGATCGAGAGTGAGATTTCCCCGGCATCGATGTCGGCAGAGATGATGTTGAGATCGGTGTATTCGGCTTCGATCAGGTTCGGTGACGAGGCCATGACCACCGCCATGTGGATCGTCGCGGGTGACGTGAACGAGCGCACCAGATTGACGATTTCCTGATCCAGATTTTCGAGGACGATCTGTGCTGTCGCTGGAGCATCCTCCAAATCGGAAGGCATGACTGCTGACGCGACGATCCACAAAAAAGGATCTCGGATCGGATTGGCACCGCGCCATGTGGAGCGTGTCCCGTAATAAAGAGGGTCGCTCGAAAGGCGTTCGGTATTATCAGTTGAAAGCCGGATAGGCTTTTCCAGTTCGGGATGCTCGATCTGAAACAGCGCGACATAGATTTCAGCTGATGCCTGTGCATCCTGCGCCATTCGAGCGTTGAAGCTGACGCGTCTCATGGGCGCTTGTCCAGAAGGATCACACCATCAGGATTACTTGCGCATCCGAGTTTCGGGCAGGCTTCATAATTGTGGTTTTGACCGCCGCAATAGGCGCAACGAAGATGGAGACGGGCAGTGCTGCCGCCCCATGTCTTTGGGCAATACTCGTAATTATGCTGGTTTGAGCCGCAGTAGGTACATCTCATGGCATCACCTCGACTGAAAACGAAAAACGGAATTCGACGCCCTGAACAGTTTCCACCGGTAGGCTTCCGCCAAAAGTCACGAGCCAACGCCGCGCCATGAGAATGCGGGCACCACCACTGGTGAGCAGCGCCGCGCCGTCGCTGGTTCCGAGCGCCCAACCTTCCGTGGTTGGATCGGGCATCCAAAACAGCAATGATCCGCCTTTGGTGTCGCGCTGGAAGAAACGGTCGAACCGTTCCTTGCCGTTGCGATTGACGACGATGGATAGGGATACCGTGCGCGAGGCAGACGAAAAACGGCGGCGGTAGCTTACCGGGCCAGCATCAGACCGGCGCTTCAGGCGCGCATCCTGCGGGCTGGATTGCCATGTGCCGCGTTCGGGTTTTGGGAGGTCAGTCGGCCAGATCGGGTGCGTCATCGTCTGATCCCCGGAGCCTTCAGCCTGAATTCACGCTGCATGGCGTTGCGCATAGGGTTGCCACGCTGACTGACGGTTGCCGCAACCTGTTGACCGATGGACATCGTGACCTGACGGTTGCCCCTGTTATCGGTGGTCTCTTCCGTGCGGACTTCTTGACCGGAGTAATTATTCACAGAGATGGACACGCCCGAAGCGGCGTTAGAATTGGCAGCGACAGCGGACGGATAGACAGAACCGGCGCTGACATAGCCGCCAGTATCGTAACCGCGCAGCAAGCCCTTGTGCATCGCATCCAGCTTCGGCACGCCAATCTTCTGAACAGCCTTTTTTGAGAATACGAACTCGTCAGCATGAACCACGCCCGCAATGTCTTTCGTCTGGCCGGGGCCAGTCCATCCGCCCACATCAAAAAGGCCGGCGCTTCCAGATGCGATTGCAGCCGCCGTCTGCGGTGACGCATTGAGGATCGACTGGTTGAGGCCACCGCCGAACAGGCCTCCGAACAGCTTGCTGAAGAAACCACCGATGCCGCCGCCGCCAGCGCTGGGAGCCGATGGAAACAAGCTTGTCAGGTTCTGGCCGAACTGACTGAAACCCGTACCGAGATTGCCGAGGCCTTGCGCAGCGATGTTGGTGCTTTGCGTTGCCGAGCCGAGGGCAGCATTGAATTTCTGGACATAGGCAGTGCCTGACGTGCCGAGTATATCTTTTGCTGTCCCGCCACTACCAACAGAACCCGGACCGCCAAACCATGCCTGCGCTGCACCGGACGCGCCGTATTTCGAGGTGTAGCCACCGAATATTTTCTTGAATACGGCGTCCTGCGCAGATGAATTACCGAGGAATTGCTCTGGCGTGAGAGACTGGCCGAGTGCCTGTTTCGTCCATGATGGAACATTTGCCCCCATGACCTGATAGGCACCATAGGCACGGTCGCCGGTGCGGGTGATCGGGCCGAGTGCATTGTAGTTGCCACCGCTCTCAATCGACTTGATTGCCTTGGCGTAGGCATCCATCGAACCGGGGAACTGCAAAATGTTGGAGTTGTCATTCGCGGCATTGTTGCCGAGGAGGCCACCAAGACCGCCCGCCATGCCACCGTTGATCATAACGCTGGCTGCTGTAACGGACATGGTGCCGACAGATTGACCGAGCGCCTGGCTAACGAGTGAGGCCGGGTCTTTCTCGCCGCCGCCCATCAACCGCGTAAAAATACCCGTGATGCCGCCGATGTCGTTTGCGGTTCCCTTGTTAGTGCCAAGAAGGGCGTTGCTCAGGTTTGCCTTGATGTCGTCTTTGACAAACCCGGTCAGGGCATCTTTCACGGCATCGAGCGCGCCGCCCAAGTCACCATCGGAAAGCTTGTCCACGACACCGCCAATCGCGTCTTCGCCAGCTTGCTTAACGCGGTTCCAAGCATCCTCCTGCCTTTCAATTTCCCGTGTCAGCTTTGCAGTCTCGACAGCCTTTTCACGCATTAGCGCGGCTTCCCGGCTGGTCGTTGACAGGCCCATGCTTCTGATGCGCTGTTCTGTCTCCAGAAGGGCTATCGCCTCGCCCCGCGTCGATGCGCTCGCGCCGACAAGGTCTTTTTCAAGCCGGAGCTGTTCAAGCTTGTCATTCTGGCCCCGCATATATTCCATAACGGAAGCGCGTTTTTCCTCTGCGGCAAGGCCCGCATAGCCAGAGCGTAAATCTTCGACTTGCTTCAGAAGCATGGCCTTTTCATCGCCTTCGGCTTTGGCCGCAGCGGCGATCAACGGGCGAAGTGCTGCTTCTTCCTGAAGCATGCGATTTGCATCGGCAGACGTGATGGCACCGGATGCTACCAGCGAATTCAGACGACCACGCGTCTCGACTTCCACCTTCATGTCGGCAGCTTGCGAAGACGCCGTCGCGATTGTTTCCTCGATCACCCGGTTGCGTGCGCGGGCCGCTTCGGTCGCAATTGTTTCGGCAGAAACTTCCTGATCCGCCATTTGCAGGCGGGAGCGGCGCGCTTCCAGTTCGGCGCGCAAAAGCGGGTTTCGCTCATTGGCGATCTGGATTTCAAGCCGGTCTAGCTCGTTAGAGCGCTGCTGACGATTGATCAGCGCATCGAGCACACGCGTTTTGGCGTCGATGGCAGCATTGTTTTGGGCTTCATCGACACCCTTCAATCCGCTGCCGCTTCTAAGTGCGGCAATATCATTGCGGAGTTTTTGCTCCTGCATACTCCGGGCATTGGCAGGCGATGCCTCATACAGGGTCACGGCTGCAACGCTGCGGCGGTTTTCTTCCGCTGCCCGCTTTCGCTCGGCGGCAGCTTCGTCTTGAAGGCGCTTTTCTTCTTGCAACTGCTTCAGCCTAGCGGGGCTGACAATGTCCGCTGTCGTGAACGGATTGAGCAGATCGCGGAAACCCAGACCTGACGACAGACGCTTTTGCGCCGCTTCAGCTTCTGCAACCTGCTCGTCCAGCGTCGGGCCGGAAATCTGACGATCCAGAAAGCTACCGACATTATCGAAAGCGTTGCTGGCACCACGGGCAACAGCGTCCCATGCCCGGCCAAGTGCGGTTGTCGCCTCGCTGGCGTCAGCAAGCTGACTTGGTAGGGCCTTCAGCAACACGGCCTGCGCTTCGGACTGGCGGTTCTGCGCGGCAAGATTAGTTGCTTGACGGGCGGTCGCCGCGTCGATCAGGCCATATTTCTGGTAGAGCGTTTCAGCAGCTTTTGCGGGGTCTGCAAACATTTCGGCCAGCATCGACCCGGCTTCAGCCGTGGTGATGCCCATAGTCGCGCCGAAATCCTTGGAAACACTGATCAGGGCTTCGAAGTTCTGCGAACCAATCCGGCCCGTGCGCAGGAACTGCGCTTCCATGGTGCGGGCGGCAGATGTGGAAATTCCGGCCACGCTGGCACCGGCCTGCGCGGCAGCTTCCATGTCGGCCGCGCTGCCAGCAACAGCACGACCGAGGCCAGAAGCAGCGGTTTCGACTTCCTTGGTAGATCGCAGATATCCGCTGTAGGCGATAGCGCCCAAGGCAACAACTGTGGTCAAACCCGCAATACCGACAGTCAGAGGCGTGATGGCACGGGCAGCGCCACCAGCGATGACACGAAAATCCTTCAGCGCTTCATTCACGCCGCCCTGACCAGCATAAAGCTGCGCGATCTGCGGGAGCTGCTGGGCCGCAATCATCGGCAAAGGCATTCCACCGGCAATGCCCTGTCCAATATCGAATGTCTGATAGGTCAGGTTCTGGCGGCGATTGCGGTCGCGGCGCTCGTTATCGTTCGCCGGTGGAACTGGCGGGACAGGTGGCGCGGGTGGAGCTGGCGGTGTTGCTGGGTTCTGCGGCGACTGCGGTTGCGTCTGGCGCGGCCTGCGGCCCGGTGTCGTCGGCGTGACAGCGCCAGAGGCTTCCAACGCTTCCTGCCGCGCCTTGGCTTCCGCCTTTGTCAGCGCATTGGTGACATCGGCATTTTTGCGGGCGGCTTCTGTGTCGCGGTTCATCGCCGCTGCTTCCTTGTCAAAGGCAGCAGCGGTTTTGGTGACCTCATTTCCTAACGCGGCAACATCGTTGCGCAGTTCGTTGGTGGCATTCTTCGCAGCAGCGGCTTGCGCCCGGAAGATCAACTCGAATTCCATCTGTCTGCTCATTCGGGCGCACCTCTCAGAACAGACCGCGCCTCAAGCTCCATAACCTGAAGATCGGCAAAGACAGCGTTAGGGAATTCATATTGGCGAAGAACGATGTCGACGGCGACGTAATCAAGACCAAGCCAAATGAGCTTTTTGGCACCGGCAATCACCCGCCACTGCGTTTCGCAGGCGAGAAATGCGAGCACACTTTCCCAGTTGGTCGCAAACACCTTGAATGCCTCATCTTCTTCGGAAGTGATGTCGGAGGGGTCGATTTCCATACCCATCCACTCGAATTGCGCCGCCACGTCTTCATCCAGACTGGCGACACTAGCGGGATCGGGGCGGCCCATTTCGGCATAGGCCCACGCCCGTGCCGCCGCCTTCAGTTTCCCAAGCGGGCTTCGTCGCCCCTGAGACTTTCGGAATAGGCCTGATAGACGCCTTGGCGGAACCAACTGATGTTGAGCGCTTGCGTCACGGTTTCAGGAGTGAACGCGATAGCGCCACCGTCGTTGTCCACGACATCGTCCCAATTCTTGCAAACCTTGGCGAGCTGCTTGACCTCATGAGCCTCACGCTCACGCTGTGTCGTCAGCTTATCGTGTGCTTCCTGTGCGGCGATCGCCTCTTCACGATGCTGCGGCTCGAACTGCATTTTCAGCGTGCGTTCGAGGATTTTGCCGGGTTCGTCAGGATGCGGAGCACGCACCGTGACAGGCCACCAGTAGCTGTAGGTTTCTGCAAGAACGAATTTCATGTGGTTTTCTCCTGAAGGACTTCGAAGGGTGAAAAAGGCGGACGGTTACTTGAAGGTGATTTTCAGTTCGTCCAGGCCGTCAACCGGGCATAGATCGAGCGCCAGCGAATAATTCGTGATGCCGTCCGTTTGGCCTTGTGTCGGTTCCCCGACTTCGACGGCGGGCGCGGTGATCTCGACAATATTTCCGGCGACGGTTCCGTGCGTGATGGACAAATCCCCGCTTTCCCGCGTCAGCGCCTTGTTGAACCAATTGGTGGTCGCAAGTTTGCGCGCTTCAACCACGGCTGTGCCAGTGGCCGAACGATTGGAAATCAAAACCTTTTCGTCACCGATCAGGAAGCGCGGCGTCAGCGTGTTTCCGACATCGAGAGACAGGCTTTCCGCAACTGACGGCCAGCCGTGCAGCAACATCTGGGTGTTGGCCTTGCTGACGTGAAGTGGCTTTGCCCAACCCGCTTTGCTGATGACCGGCATTGCGGCGATATCGGTGATCGTGCCGAGCATGCCGACAATGGTGGTTCGCCATTTTGGATAGTTTTTTGGCTGGTAGTTCGGCGCGAAATTCGCCTTCGCACCAACGAATATGTGCCGCACCTTGTCGGAGATGAAGTAGATCGTGACCGTTTCGCCACTTTCTTCAATGATCGTGTAATCAACCTTTGTGCCGGCAGTTACTGTTTCAGCAAAATTGGCAGCACGAAGTAGTGAGCTATATTTCGGTGGCGTTCCGGCTACACCGGAGCCTGTTAACTCGATATCCCCTTCGATACGGCCATAAATACCGGCGAGGACAACACCCTGATTACCCATGTAGGGCAACATCAGATCGCGAGAAACACGCTCACCTGTCATCGGGGTGAATGTCACGTTGGACATGATGATGGCATCGGCAGCAACCGGTTCGGCGTCCTCGCCGGGATCGGTTTCGATCTTCGACAGAATGCCGAGCTTACGGTGAAAACGGGGTTCTTCAGACATTGCGGCCTCTTTTTACTAGAGCGGCCTTTTCGACCGGTTGCGGGATTTCAGGTTCAAAGGAGGTGACGGAAGGCTGAATGGCGGCTTCCGTCACTTTGGTGATCGCCCCGGTTTCGGGATCGCGGACGTACTGCCCGCCGCTTGTTGGCTGGTTCATGGTGTGTCCTTGGCTGTGAGGTAACGGGACGTTTCCCAGATGCCGACGAAGATCGTCACGCCGTTAGGCATGGGCGTGGGTTCGGTCCCAACAAGCTCGCAGGGATCGCTGCCATCGGTCGGCTCCCAGCCGGTCAAGGCATCTTCGATCTCGCCTTTAAAACGGTCGAATTGTTCAGCACGCATCTTGCCGGTGTTATCGCTGTGATAACGAAGGATGGTCGCGACGAGAAAGCGCACCTGAACAAGTTGGCGGTGTCCGGTCGCAAGTCTGTTCGGGCTGGCCTTTTCAGGCTGCGGGACAACAAATGTCGTGGTGCTGGCGCGTTGAACGCCCTTGGCAACAACGTCCAAATCTTCGGCAAATTCGACGCTGGCAAGGGAAGGAGCGTTAGATTGCAGTTGCTCGATAATGCTTACAAACATTTCCAGCCCCTCAAACCGCGAGCGTCGAAAACTTCATCTGGTGCGGAAAACATGACGGTGCCAGAACTGGAAGCAGGCGTTTCGACGCCAGCGACAGGCAAGGAAATCTGGCCGCGTGCGACCTTTTCAAGGGACGCGATAGCCCGCTTGTAGTCCTCTTCCACATATTCCGGTGGTCCCTGATAATGCAGGCGGTGACGCGCAATATCGATTGCCCACGTAGTGACGAGGTCGGGAACGGAGGCAAAGGGAAGGCTGTATTTTGTGCCGACATAGCCGTTCACCAGATTGTCGGCATGTTCTAACGCTTCGGAAATCACATCGGCATCGATCTCGCCATCGCGATCACGGTCGGCAATCTGCCGGATCTCGCTTTCACCGGCGCGGGCTATCAGATCGGCAAGCGTGGCATAGGTCACGGGCGGCACCAGAAACGTTAGGAAATGGGGTGAAAACGAGCGGGCAGAATGATGTGGCAATCTGCCCGCTCGAAAGGTCCGGCTTGCGAGGCTTCGGAGCGGACCTTATTTCGCGGTCTTGGCAGGCTTCGGCGCGGTGGCGTCCGCCAGTTTTCGTTCAGCTTCAGCGCGGGCAGCTTTCTCGGCAGCAAGATCACCGGAGATTTCCGCCGACGCTGTTTCTGCCGTCACCGCACGATTTACGGCGTTGGCGAGGTCGGCAGTCAGGGTGGTAATGGAAGGAGCCTGTTCGATCTGCCTTTCCAGTTCGGTCACACGCTGACGCGCTGTGTTCAAATCGGAAAGCGACGTTGCAACCGCTGTTGAGCTTTCAGCCAGCTCTCTCGACAGATCGAACAACTGATTTTCGAGCGTGGCAATTTCAAGCATATGATCCACGCCCAGCAGCTCGATCCGACCAGCCGCTGCATCCTCGACGGCCTCTTGGAAGTCACTTTCCAGCAGCGTATCGGACAGGTCCAACGCTTTTGAAAGCTGCGCGGCCAGATCGGGATTGATCGCACCGGAGGCGGCGAGCTGGAGCGCAAGCGTAGCGCTGACGGTGACAGTTCGGCCTGCCGGTTCGTGAATGCCGTTAACCTTGGCAGGACCAGTCAAGGTAAGGGCGTGCTTCTGTTCGTCCATCGGTGAGGTTCCTTATTCCGGTGCTGCGCCAGCGTTCTGGAAAAGGAAGCCGCCTTCGGCCCCGACGAGGATCGGGCGGCGCTCGACCTTGACCGGGTAAATCCACGAGTCCGTGGCGTTCTCGAAGTACGGCTGGTTCACCTGCGGATAGCCGCGAAGCTCGTAGGTGTAGGCGTAGGACGGGACTTGGAAGTTGTCGCCCGCTTCAGGCACGTAGGCCAGAATGGCATCATCGCCCCAGACATCGTTCGCCAGCGCGTTGTCACCAGAGGTTTCCGGCAGGTAGATTGCAGCACCGACAACGACCTTTTTCACCTCGAAATAGGCCGCGAGCATTTCGAGGCTAATGCTATCTTTCGAGGTATATTTGAACTGCTCTTTGATCTTCGGGTGATTGCACAGAGCATTCTTTGCGCTGGGGCCGAGAACCAGCGTGTTCGGATATCGCCCGATGGACTGACGGATAACTTCCTTCGCCGTGTCGAAATCAGCCTTGGGGTCGCTGTCGGCGCTTTTCCAGCGATCAGTTCCGGTCAGCGCGAGCTTGTGGTTGTTGTCATAGTTCGCCGCATTGCGTGCCAGACCGGACGCCTCAATCTCAAGATTGAGATCAACAGCATCGAGCGACATGTTGATCGCACCCGCAGCCAGATCGATGCCCGGAACACTTTCGGCTTCTTCCTGATGTTCGACCGGCACGACACCTTCAAGCGCGTCCTGGGCGAGCGAAACAGGATCAGATGCATAGCCGTACTGGATGCGCTTTTTGTTGGCACCGGGAGCGCGGCGGGTATTGAGAGCGCGGAAGGCTTCCTTGCCGAACTTGATGACGCGCATCGAGCGGTTCGGGATCGAGACGCGGGGGAACAGTTCCTGCGAAATGAAGGTGCTGTTGCGATAGCCGCGTGCGTGGGTGGAAAGGATCGGATCGACAACCGCCGCCGTTTTATTGTTCAAAACCATTTGCAACGGTCCTTATCTAATGAGGTATGAGACAAATTCGCCGTCCGCTGCGGCAGTCAGCGCCGTTGCGAAAGCGTTTGCGGGTGTGGCACCGGCAGTCTTGACGCCACCGGCAGCAGCGGAAATCAGCTTCGCGCCCTTGGCGACAGCTCCGCGTGCACGGCTCCGGCCAACACCAATTGCGATAAGGGCAACGTCCATGCCGATTTCGGTCGCGGGATGCTTGGCAACGCCCTTGACTGGCTGATCGTCTGCCGTGATCTTGGCGTCGTTGAAATCCACCAGATCACCATCGGTGAAGAGTGTTGTCGCCGTCGCCGTTAGCGACAGGACATCCATAAAATAGTTCATGCGCTTAAAGCTCCTTCAGCTCACGAGACGGCCTTTACGGCATCGAGATATGCCGTGCCGGGGTTGGATTTTTGGTAGGCTTTCGCCCTGTTGTGGGTGTCGAGCTGGTCGCGATCCACGGCGAGGCCGTCAGACGCGAAGGCAACGTCGCCGCCTTCAGAGCCGGAGGCGGGCAGATCGGCAGCACCGAATGAAACGACTTTCGGCTGGGCGGCCAGAATATCGCGGATGGCCTGAACGACAGGCACTTCCGCTTCACCTTCAGAAAACGACACGGCGGTTTCTGCGGGCAAGGCGTTCAGGATCGAAACAACCTTGTCTTTCGAAGCGGCCAGCAGCTTTCCTTCCGTTACCAGCGTTTCCGCAAAGGCGACGTTGTCGGCGTTGGCAAGTTCGCGCTCACGCTTCTGGAGGTTTTCGAAACGGGTTTTGAATTCGGCTTCGCGTGCAGCGGAAGCCGGATCGGGCTTTGTCACGGGCGGTTCCTTGGGTTGGGGTGCGGAAAAGGATGGCTGGCGAACCGACTTGTCGATTTCCATCTCCTGAAGCCATTCGATGCTGTAGGAAGGCAGAGCCTTGTCGGCATCTTCCCTGCCGAATTTTTCGATGATGAAATCGCGCAGGCCACGCAGAAGGGAGGCAGTCTCTTCAAAACCGCGCTCGCCAAAATCGGCGCTGATTTCAACGGTGTCATCGTCAGTCGAGAACTGGACGTTTCGCAGACCAGTTACGGCAGGAGCTGCGCCGCCGAGGAAACCAACGTGTTTCGGATACCAAGCGCCGGGAACGGGATTGGCGGCATGGTCTGGACGATGGAAGGAAAGGGACACTTTCTTGTAAGTGCCGTTCTTCACGGCGTCGGCAAAGGCCGGGGTGATTTCGCCAACATTCGCATACAGACGGTCGGCGGTGGCGTCATACTCAAAGCTCTGCGCCCAACCAAATGCGGGCGCATCTGTCTTCGGATGACCGACGACGACCGGCGCTGGAGCGGTATCATAGTCGTAAGCGTCTGCCATCGCCTTCAGGTCGGCGGCAGAAAACGAAAGCTGCTGGCCATTCATTGGAATGAATGTGCCGCTGCGGAAAACCTCGATACGTGCGGTGATGGGCTTGGCGTCTGCCATGTGAACCTTCCAGTGCGATAACTGAAAGCCACATTGGGCTAGTCGCGAAGTTTAAGAGAAAGGCACTTAGTTCCGTCCTGATCGCCGGAAGCGCCGATAAGCAAAATGCGCTATCTTTTGCCGCCAATCAACCCCGGAGCGCTCCCGGCAGTGATGATAGAGGCTGCAATAGCCCCTCAGTCGATTTCTAACGCGCCTCTAACGCTAGGGTAACCCGAAATCGGTATATCCGCCGCGCTCCGGTTATCCAAACGTGTGAGCGGGCAATTTGTTCGACCATCATTCTTGCGACAGCCAGTCCTCTGCCATGCGGCCAATTTCACGCTCATCGTCGCTCGAAACGCCGACTTGTGGACGGGCGGGAACGGTAACTTTCCGATTGCGGCCCGCCTGTCCACCAAAGTGCAAAAGCGCCGCCTGTATCTTGGACGTGCCGATCCGCACATCATCGTCGCTGGCAACATAATTGTAAGAGCCACGCAAAGCGCCTGTGACGCGAAGGATGGTCAAAGGGCTGTTTCCGTACTTGCGTTGACGAAGTTCCCGCGTCACTGGCGACAGGGGAACCCACCGCCTACCATCGGGGCCGCGCTCATTATCGAAGTTGTCACCGACAGAATTCAGCAGCAGCTCGCCCACGTTTTTGTAGAAGCCACGCGGATTGTCCATGCGCTCGACCAGCTCGACCAGCTTCAGCCGTGCTGTCTCGTCATCCAATGTAACCTGAAAACTGACGCCGCTCATCTGTCGCCCCGCTTACTTCTTCGACCGCTGGAAAACCAGCTTGCCATTGCGCCGCATATCCATGGCCGTCATCTGATCTTGCCCACGGGCGATAACGGCATTCCAAACACGTTCGCCCATCTCAACCACGATCATCAGACCAGACTTGCGATCAGCCCGAACATAGCGGCGATCTACGACCAGCTCGTCTGAAGCATCGCCGTTCTCATCACGCTTGCGGGCCACGCCGATCCAGATTTCATCCGGGTCCATCATGGCTTCAGCCAGCATCGGCAACAGACTTCCAATCTGTCCCGCCAGAAGTTCCTGACCATCGCGCAACAGTAGGTCGGATATCGGCAGCTTGTGGCCTGCCTTATCCTCAAACAAAACGGCTTTCCCGATATCAGCGCCAAATGGCGTTAGGAACGAACGCACCGCCTCATCACGGGCAATGCCGTCATCGAGCGACTTGGCCTTGAACGGTTGGGATCGCTTCAGCAGCTCGCCAACCGTTTCGGGGGTGTCGATCTCAACAAGATGGAGCGGATTATCGAGTGCTACGCCTGCCTCGTGCATCAGGACAGAGGGCACAAGGCCGCGCTCCCAGAGATCACCGGGCATATAATCCCAACCGTAACCGATGCCCTGCGGGTGCTCGATCAGCTTGCCGGAGGTCGGATCGATCAGCGGCACGGTCAGATCACCGGGAGCTGCATCAGGGCCTGTTTTGCCTCGGCGCTTCAGATCAGCAAGAGAAAGCGACCGGACACCGCACGAGCAAAGCCAATCATTCGGCGGGAAATGGGTATTCCACCACGGATGGTCATATCGGAGAATGAGACCATGCCAAGCCTGATGTTGCGGGCGGGGAATTTTCGGCTGTCGGGTTTCACCATGCCGATATTCCATGAATGGTCGAAGCTTGACCACATCAGGGTCGCGCATCTGCTTCAGACGACCGGCCATATAAGCGGTGCGCATGTTGGTCTCAAAAATGACTCGAGTCCGCCAGCCGCGCTCACCTTTATATTGCCAGCCGTACTGCGTAACGATCCGGTCGAAATCCTTGCGGAACTGTTCAAGTCCGGTGCCTTCTTCCATCGCCCTGGCTATGGCGTTCTGGAAGTCCGTCAGCATGTCGGTATCGGTCGCACCGGCGATGACGAAGGCACGGTCATGGACACCACGCAGAGCATCGGTCCATGCTTCCGTGGGCTTTACCCGCTTCTGCCGGAAATACTCGATCTGTTCGCGAAAGGGCTGGTTGATGACATCGGCATCTGCGAAATCGGCTTCTGTTTCGCCATCGAGAAAGGCGGCTTCGCGTCCCTGCAATGCTGCCAGTTCGAGGCCGTCACCGATTTGCGTCGCCAGCGCTGAAGGTGACCAGACGGCGGCAAGCGCTAGGATTGCCCTTTGTGCCATTGCGAAGTCCGGCGCATCGAGCGCCTTGCGGATCGCGGCGAAACGGCGGTTGAAATGCTTCTCAACTACCGTTTCGAGCTGATCAGAAACTGTTTCGATGCGGGCATTCTCTACAGCAAAACCTACACCCCAATCATGCCGCTGGAGTTTTTTTTTAGGCGCGCCGTCAAAGAGTTCATCGAACAGCGAGTTTCCGTTGGCGGCTTTTCGGACATCGCGTCCCGGCTTGCCGCCTTCCATGAAGGCAAACCGAGCTTCCACAAGTGCATCTATAGCCTTGTTCGACAAACTATCTGTAAGCCCGAAGGACGTAATAAATTCACGGGCAAAATCATCGTCATCGATCTGCGCGGCTGTTTTCAGCACGCTCATCAGGGCCGAATTGATAGCGGTCGCGGCATCCGCCTTGGCCTTGCCAACGTCAGCAGCACTCTTTTCGTTCTTCGGACGCACCCGCCAGATTTGCGGAATGCCAGCGCCGGGGAAATTATATTCGACCAGCCACGTCAGCAGTGTTTCACGGAGCGTACCGGACAAAAGGTCGGCATCGCTATCGACCAGCAATTCCAACATCTCGGCATGTGTTTCGGATGCTGCCCGCGATCCGTTAGAGCCGATGTCGGTCGTTAGAGTTTCACCGGTGACGCAGATGGAAATCTGCTTGTCCCAATATTGCAGAAATTCCTGATAGGTAACGGTGCCACTGCGCGACGCCTCCAGAAACTTGATGTCGGTTCCGATGGGTGCCGTCAGCGCCGAGCTGCTGCGCAACTGGCGCAGAGTGTTCATCAGCTTATTTTGCTCTTCCGGTAGGGTGCCATAAGGCGTGAAGCCGATCACGGTCGGGCTGGCGAACTTTTCCAGAAAGTGCAGCCAAAAGGTGATGCCCTCGCGCTTAAACAGCACCGGCCAGAACAATCGAGAGCCGAGGCCGAGGCCGTACGGGTTGTTTCCCTTGACGCCAAACCGATGGACGATGAACTTTCGATCTGGCAGCTCCATCCCGTCGCGCATGTTCGACCACGTCAATAAACGGGGCTTCCAGTCTTCGCCAAATGCGAACCGGCGCTGATCGTGGGTAATCACCCTGTCGGGCACGATCCGGTTGCCGTGCCGCTTCCAAATGATTTCCGAGACCGCGAAGCCCTTCAGAGTAGCGTCCAGCAAGTCTTCGCAGATGCGGTCAAATGGCAGTTCGCCAATTACCTCACGGCAGAAGTCGGCGGCAGCAATATCTAACGGCTTGTCGGATGCCTGTTTGATTTCCCAATTGCGGGCCACCAAAGTTTTTTTGCGCTTATCCAGCATGGCCCCGGCATGGGTGTCGCGGGCGACCTCATCGTAAATCTTGAGGCCCTTGCCGCCGCCACGGGCAAGCAGCGTGTCGTCCTGATGCTGAAGCGCCCCGCTGTAGAACGGGATCGTAATATCGTTCTTGGCGTCGGCAATGAGCTGTGTCGCTGTGGCAGCAAGGTTTTTGCGTGGCTCAACTGGCTTGGATTTCGTCGTGGATTTCATAGTCGGTAGTCTCCATAGCCATCGGAGCTGGTGTGATTTGAAGATGCTGACTGGATGCCAAGCCCACCGGCTGCACCAACGCCACCGGCATAATGCAAGGTGTTCTGCCAAAGCATGTCCAAGCAGTCCGGGCCGTCATCGTGAGCGGCGTTCGGCCATTGCTGGAGCTGGTCGATCAAGGTTTGCTGGGTGCTGTTGAGGCGGATCAGGCCAGCCGCAACGGGCGGCTGAAGCCGCTCGATGCGCAAATCCTTGTCGGAAGTCGGGTTGATCGGGACAGCGGAAATCCCGACACCCTGCTTTGCAGCGGTCGTCATGAGGGTTGTGCGCAGGAATTCCTGAAACTGGATCGCTTCGACGAACCACAACATGCACTGATATTGCCGCTGCATCTCGATCACATCAGCGATGATGATATCCGGCAGGCGACGGCGAATTGACGCTTCCAGCACGTCCATCGTTCCGTGTAGGCGGTTGAACCCGCCGACGAGGATGGCGCTTGGATCGCGTCCCTTGCTCTTCTTTCCGAGCGACGGATCGACAGCGCCGAAATGGACAAGGTCGGGCAACCGCTGAACCCAGAACGTCAAATCCTTGAACGGGCTGGCCTCATTGATCGGCTTGTTCTGATACTCGGTCGCGAAGCTGTCAGGGTCTGAAGCGCGCTCCAGCATAAGTTTGATAAGCGGCTGGATGGCAGGCCAGTTGACGACAGCGCCCGCATCCATGGCGGCTTTGTTAGCGCCATAGAACGCAACGGCGGCTTCCTCGCCGTCATTGTGATAGACTTCTTCAAACCTGTCCCAAAGGTCCATCCGGTCGGGAAAGCTGATGACAGCCTGAAACTCCGCGACGCGCCACATCGGCGTTTTCGCAGCCCGGACAAGCACAGCATCGTAGTGCAGAACCGTTCCAACCCAAACCACGTCCATGGAACCATCAGGCGGACCAACCTTCAAGGCGGCGCGGTTGATCCATGTTTCCAGCTTCTTGCGCTGATCGGGCGAGCGCACGGCTTCGTCGTTCTCCAGATCGTCAAAGAACATCAGGTCTGGACGATAGGGACCATGGCGACGGCCACGAATTTTCTTGGCAGCGCCCAAACCTTCGATGCGGATATTGTTGGCTGTGACGATCTCGCCTTCGCGCCAGACGCGGCCTTGGCCGGTGGCTTCGGGGAAGTCGTTAGAAAGGCGCGGGTTTTCGGTCAGCTCTGATTTGATCGCCTCGACAAGCAAAGCGGCCTGCTCGTAAACGTCGCAGATTTCCAGAATATAACGCTTGTATCCGAGGCAAACGCAATAGAGCGCCATGCCGAGTGACAGGTGCGTGGATTTCGAGGATCCGCGTGGCGCAATGAAAAGGTCTCTAACGCCCTTTTCGCTGGCGATGATTTCGGGGACACGCGCAAAGATCGCATGATGGAAAAGGCTGTGTTCGCCTTTGACATAGTGCGGCAGATAGGTTTCCAAGAAATACTGAAAGCCCGTTTCCGGGTCTTTCACCTTCGCCAGACGTTCGGCTTTCGCTTTCGGATCGGCAGAGAATGCCGTAACAGAAAGCTCGACCCATCTGGCAAGATCGTTCGCCAGCTTGGCAAGGTTATCCTTGAAATCCTTGCCGCTGACTCTGCCCTTCAGCACCGGCCTCTTGATCATGATGCGTAGCGTCTCGCGAGGCTTTCACCGAAAGGCTCAATAATTTCGAGGATGGCGGCAACATGCTGCGGGAAGTTTTCGCGGACGAATTCGACCAGGTACTGCATCACGTCCTGTGCGACACCCAATTCCGAAATCTTCGGCGCAAGCTTTCCGGCGCTGGTAGTCATCTTCGTCATGGCGTCGGCCAGTGCGACCAGACTTTTCACCTTCTGATCAAGCCGCAAATCGCCATTCTTGATCTCGCCAAGAACGGACTGCGCCATGATCATGAAATCTTCGATCACCGTCGAGACAACGGTTTCGATGCCTTCGCCTGCGATGATGGACGCCGTGCGGGCAATGTCCCAATCGTCGCCAGCTTCCTTGGCGATCTTCTTCCAGCGCCCAAATGTCGCCTGACTGATATTCAGGGTCATGGCAATCGTTGCGCCGGTCATACGGCGAAAGACATAGTCGGCGCGGGCCTTGCGGCGCTTATCCTGCTCACTGGACATTGAAGCCACCCTTCACGAGAAATGTCATGGCAGCAGCAATCAGACCACCAATGATGAGGCGAATAATCCAGCTCGTGTTGCCGTCGATTTTTCCAAGCGACTTCTGAATGCTGCTCATGCGCTCGTCGGTGACGGCGCTGTGCTTCTCCAGATCGTTGACGCGCTTTTCGACCACATCCAGCCTGTCATGGGCTTTTTCGGTGCGGACAGTTTGCAGATTGAGTTCCGTCACTTGGCGGCATTCCCCTGATGCGTTTTGGGAGCATCGACAGCGGCCACGGCAGCTTTTCGACGCTCCTCACAAATATTCCGGGCCGTGCGATCTGCGGCCCAATTGTTGAAAACCTGCTCTTGTGGCATGTCTCCCGGCGTCTTGGGGGAAAGCTCCGGGCATTCCTCCCTCGCTTCAGGCGGCAGCTCTGGCGTGAGGTAGACCGTGCGAACAACAGGTGGCGGCGGCGGTGGGTTAGTCTGGGAGCAACTGGACGCGGCCACGATCAAGGCCAACAGCAGTGCCGTTCGGTAGAGACGCATTGGCCTTCTCCAAAGTGATTAATTTTGCGCGCTGATCGGCAATGGTCTTTGCCGTTTCGGCGCTGATGCGCATCGCTTCAACCGCTTGCGCTGTTTCCCGGCGCGCCTGCATGGCGTTAGATTTTTCAATCTGCCCGGTCCAATAGGCGTCCCGCTCATTGAATGCGGACCGCTTGGCATCGGCAATTATGCTGTCGATCTTTGCCATTCCCTTGTTGAACGAGACACAGCCCGCAACAATGAGAGCCAACACGATCAGGATCGGCAAGAAAACCTTTGAGAAAACCGGCGCGACCGCCTTCATAAGCCACGCCGGTATCATGGGGTTTCCCCCGAAACAGATTTCGGATCGTCGCGAGGATCGAAGCCGAGAGGGGAAGGCGAAAGGTTCGGTTCTGATGGCATTGACGGCTGCGAAGCCGCGAAGTCCATCGAACCTGCGAAACGATGGATGCCAAAAAGGGCGCTGATCAGCGCGATCATCGCGGGTAAAGCGGTGCCAGCCAGTGACACAGCCTGATCGCTACCGTTTGCGCCCTTCCAGACCAAATAAAGAATGACCAGCCAAGCCAGCCAGAAGGACGCCCAAATCTGGCGCTTGGACATGCGGTAAGAAGGTTTTTCTTTCACAGGTCATGCCTCATTGCGCGAGATCGGCGCACCGCTTTTTTGAAGCTGGACGCGACCGGGAACCGGCGCTTCGCCAGTTTTCGGCCAGCGCGTGGCGCGAAGGCGATCTTTTTCAACTCGTGTGATTGAGACCGAGTTTTGCTGATTGCCGCCGAGAACGTGGAAGTGGGTGCGATCCTCGCCAACATAAAAGCCGACATGCCCACCACCGGGACGCTCGAAAACGAGGATCGCGCCAACGCAGGCAGGCACTTCACGACCGAAGGTTTTCCAGTTCAGCGCGCCAAGCGGATTGGATGGCAGCAATTCTTCAGGAAGCGTCGTGGAAATCCAGTTCTGGACAGCAAGGCCGCACCACGGAATATCATCGTCGGTGAAGTAATTGGCGATCCAGCCGCCAGCCTTCTTCGCCCAGCCCATGATAGTCGGGTTGGATTTCGCGCCTGCGATTTCCTTCAGGCCCATGTAACGTCGAGCTTCACGCATCCACACCGGTTCAACCGGCGTTTTCGGTGCTTCGACCGTCTGTCCGGAAAGGCCGGGTTGCTTTTGCAGCGCCGTGACGGTGGCTGTATCGGCCTTGCCGGACTGCGGAATTTTCTCCGCGTACTGGAATTTTTTGAGAGCGTCGATGACGGCACGACCATGCACGCCGTCCATGCTGCCAGCATATGCGCCATGCATGCGCAATCGCCAGATCAGCCATTGATCGAAAGTAAGAGCCATAGATTTCCCCTGTCAGTGAGGGGAACCTAGGCTTCAGCCAAATATGTTGAGTGTGGAAGAGAGTTCCGGTCGTTAGGAAAACAGGTCAGGTTCTTCAGGGGGATTTTCGTTCGCGACTTCGCGAACCCAGCGCTGCGATATACCAAGCAGGCGCGCAATGACTGCGCGGCTCTTTCCTTGGCGTTCCAGCTCCAGCACGTCAGCGCGTACCGATCTGCGCGGGCGACCGTGCGGGATGTAAATGAAATCACCGGCTAAAAGTTCACATACAGCTTTTCCATCCTCTTTGCCAAGAGCAACTAGGATCGGATGGTCATCTGCCGGTTTCTTGGGAAACTTGATTTCCGTTCCACCAAAATGCGCAACCAGCTTCAGGGCGACACTGATACCAATCATGTCAGCAACGTCCTGAAGGCTTTCTGGCAGGTTTTTGACGGAAGAAATAGCCATGTCAGCCACGGGCCTCCATGGCTTTCAAAGCGTCGATAATCGGGTTGGCCTGCGCAAACGTTAGAAAATCAGGATCATCTACGCCGGACCGCTTTTTGACAAAGGTACGCAGAGCCTGCCGTGAGCCGTCTTCTATAACGCCCTTTCGATGGCAGGATTTCCAGAGGGCATGCACGAGGCGGATATAGGGCTTGGATGCCACGGGCAGCTTCTTGGACGTGGCCTTGACCTTGAAGCCGAGGCGTTTGAATTCATCGACCACGGCGAGGCGCTGGCCTTCCGTCATCTTGCGGAGGGAATCAACCTTGGCGACACGCACGAGCAACGCCCGATAATCGCCTTCATCCATATCGAGCTGCTGGCGGGCAATATTGATAACGGCCATCGTGTTCATGCCGCACCAGCCTTTTCAGCTTCAGCCATAGCGGCCAGAACTGCTTTTGCGAAAAACACCGGCGTGAACACGCGGGTATAGACAAACTCGACCGTCATGCCCTGTTCCTGCGCGGCTTTCCAATATGTCTCGCGGGTTGCCGCGTCGGTGAAAACGGAGGCAACAGCCTCCGCTTTCGTTCGCCGGAAGCTATGTGGCAGCAGCGTTCCTTCCGGGCTGCAAACTGCGAACCCTTGCGCGAATGACGAAGAGATGGAGCGATCAGAGATCATTGACCGTCTCCAGCTCTTGCGGATGGCAAGGCAACATGTGCTTGTCGCCCTGAAACAGAACCTGCACATAATGCCCGGCGCTGGCGTGCTCCGGCATGATCGTGCCGATCCGGCCTGTGACGGTATGCTGCACGAGCTGGTTCACGGTGACTTCGACGCCGTAGCGGTTGCGGACGTAATCGTAGCTCATGCCGCACCTGCCATTTCGACGTTTGGACGGCGACTATCCGCCCACGTTTTGAAGGCTTCGTACTGGCAGCGCGAGCAAGGACGCATGTCACCTTCGATGATGCTTTTCACCTTGCCGCTGTCATCGCAGCAGCCGCACTTGATTTTCGGCGTCGTCATGCTGCCTTCTCCGCAAAGGCTTCAGCGTATTCGCCTGCTATTTTTTCGGCTGACGAATAGCTCCAGTCGAAACCTTCTTCCCCAAAGTCGATTTCGATGAAATGCATCAGCCACTCGACGGACTTGGTTTTGGTTACGTCAGGCCAGTGCTGGCGAAGGCTGTAAAACAAGGCCAGCTCGAAAGCGGCCTTGGTGAGTTGGCGGTTAGGATTTGCTTTGAAAAACCGCATCATCCGCTCTTTGAGGAAGAGAGGAAATATTGAACCAACAACCGAGACCAGCACATCATCAAAACGGCCGTTTTTCTCATCACGCTGCCTGTCATTGGAAATAGCCAAGCTGGCAGTCTGTCCCAACGTGGAAAATTGGGATGCCAAGGCGGTCGCGGCGGATGCGATAGCTTTTACGGCCTCGCCTTTGTTCAGCTCCACCAGCACCTCGTCCAGATCGACGCAGATTTTGTCGGCAAGCAAAGCCATCAGTTCTGGCTCTTCGCCATCCTGCGTTAGAATGATTGTCCGCTTTCCCGCGCCCGCCATCCATCCGAGTTCAAGATGCGCGCTGCGACCGCAAGGCAAAACCAAAAGGCATGTGTCGGATGCTCGCATCGCGCTGAAATCAGACATGAAGCCCTGCGCGGCGCGTGGATGCGTCAGCAAAGCATTTCGGTAATCTACTGCCGAGACGGGGAGTTCAAGACCGATTTGGCTCCAGCCAAATCCCGTGCTGTGCGGGGGATTGCGGAAATCGTAGACTTCATGGCCGTTGCGGCGAAGAACATCAACGATGTTTGGTTGATGAGGATTGCGCCAAGAGGATGCGACGTAAATTCGTGCCATATCGCGTCACCCCGCCGCCTGAACCGCAGAGACTTCCATCTCCAGCGGCTCGATTGCGAATACTTCACCTTCTGATTTGATCGTGACACCCGCGACGGTGCGCGCCGTGTCTGGATCGTTCAGCATAGCTTCCTTGTTGATTTCTTCCTTTTCGCGGATGAAAGCTTTCAGGCCGAGAGCCTTGAGGGCGTCGAGAACGGCTTCAGCGCCACGGATGGAAACGCTGGCAGGCAGCGAACGCCACCGGACACTGCCCGTGCCGAAGTCGTGGAACTTCACCTTGTCATTGTTGGTGAGGATCATGCGGTTGGCTTCGCACCATGCCTGAACGCCGCGCTCGTGTTCCGCCAGCTCTTGAGCCATCATCGACGTGTCGGCCTCGAATTTCTCACCGGCGAGCCGTATGGCTTCGTCAGCAATTGCCTTTTGGGCGAGAATGGCACGGCGCAGCGTGCCGATGCGACCGACAGCCCACATCGCGTCATGACGGCTCTGTGGCACGCGCGAAATAGCCATGGGTTTGGTTTTCTTTGCAGATTTCATTGTCGTGTGGTCCTTGATTTCAGATGGTGTCGTTAGGATTGGAAGAGTGTTTCGGAGGGCGGCTTTCCGCAAAAGCGATGAGCGAAACAACGTTTTTGGAAAGGGCTTTGGTGAGATCGACCGGGGCGGGATCGACGCCGTAAAGCTTCTTTTCCATGCTCGTGACTTCGGCCTCACAGGCTGACAAAAGGCGGGCAACGGCTCCGCTAGCTTCCGGCAAAAGCGGCGCGCCGCCGTTTTCGTGAGCTAAAAGATGGACTTTCAGCAGAGACAACAAAGCTGAAACCTTAAGCATGACGTGGCTCCTTCTGGAGATCGATAATCGGGGAAGAGAGAAGGCGACCTTCGAGCGGGACATGCGGACGGCCTGTCAAAAACTCGATGGTGGTTTCCATGTGCCGAGCCTCCAATTCCATGAGGCGAAGCGTTAGAAAAAACTCGGAAGCATCTACGCTGCTAACGAGTGGCAACAGGCGATCACGCAGATGCGTGGTCACATCAGACAGCATTGGGCACCTCTGCTTTCTTCTGGTTTTCTGGGTTCTGCGGGCATTGACGGCATGCCAGCCAATGTTTCAGCTTGGCCGGATCGCTCTTCGCCATGGGTGCGGTGTGGTGGGCTTCGCAAATGCCTGGGGCAATCGCGTCACGCAGATGCGGGCACCAAACTTGCTGGCCGTAAAGAGCCATGACTTTTGGGGCGATCTTGGCCTGTACCTTGTTCATACCGGCGCTGTATTTGCCGTCGCAGATGAGAGAGATCGCAGTGCGCGACACGCCCAACTCGTCAGCAATCGCCTTCTTTGTGCGTTTTGGCTTTGCCGCTTCAGAACGCAGAACGTCCACCCATGCGGGATCGACAAGAGGCATCAGGCTTGCTTGGCGCACAGCACATCCTCCTTTGTGTTCAGATCACGCATCGTTTTCAGCGATGCCCGGTATTCCGGGGCGACAGGCCCGGTGTTGCGGATCAACCGAAACCGCTTGCGCCCGTGGCCGGAATTTGGACCGTTCGTCTGGCGCTTTGGAAGCTCAACGATATAACCTGCCGCCTTCAAACCCCGGATATAGACAAGAGCATTCCCTTCGGCGTGCAAGACCGGCCAAGACGCAGCAGTAACCAGTTCAGCTACCGTGAAGGTGCCGGACATGCGCATGCACACCCAGAGCCGTTGCCTGAAACTGTCGTCTGGTAATGCGTTGGGTACGACACTCTTTGGTTTCGTTAGAACGCCAGTCTTCTTTGCGGCTTCACCAGCCTTGGTAAGCTGGTAGCAACCGCGTGAATGGCGCTCCACCAACCCGCGCACGATCAACTTGCCAACCGCGTTAGAAAGCTGATCGCGGGTCAAATCGTAGCGCTCGGACAGCGAGGCCAGAGTAAGGCAAGCCTTAACTGGAAACTCTCGCATGATGCGCTCGCAATATGTTTGCACAGCTTCATCCGCCATCACGCAAGCTCCGGCACGAGAATTGGCTTATTGGTGCGGCGGTCGTTCAAAACCGTCTGCCCGCCCATATCCGCCATGGTGATGCCCTGCGGGCCGGGATCGATGCGCAGGCCAAACCGCTCGATGTTCGCGATAGCTTCCAGAACTTCGCGGTTATACCCGCCCGAAACTTTCAACACGAAGTCAACGAGATCGTCTGCGACTTTCACTTCGCATTTCTGGTCGATCAGCATGCGGACATCGTCGCGACTTGCCTTCTGGAAGGTCACTCGCTGACTGATGCGGCTTGAAATCTGCGGAAACCGGGAAACGTTATCGTTCACCTTGCCCATGCCGACGAGGATCACCGGCAGTTCCAGCATGTCGGAGATGTCGCGCACGGTTTCCAGCAAGGATGCCTTGCTGGAAATATGGTCCGCCTCGTCTATGACGATACCGAAGCTGCGGCGCGCCATCTGGGCTGCGGTCTGGCGGCTACCAAGCTCACGCAGGATCGTTTCGTACTTCTTTTCGATGCTGTGTGGCGGGCGAACCGGAAGGTTTTCCAGCAGTTCGTTCATGAACCATGCTGGCTTCCATTCCTGCTTTGCGCGCAGGTAAATCCAGCCGGTTTTCGCCACCCAATGTTTCAGGGTCGTGGTTTTTCCCAAGCCGGGAACACCATCCACAACGGCAAGGCACGCCTCCTGCGCCCCGCGATCTTCGAGCGCTGTGAGCGCTGAAAGAAGGCGTTTTACGTTGCTGGTCTCGACAAATACATTTTTCATGCGTAGTTTTTCCTCGTGAATGTTGGGTGTCAGGCAGCGGCGCGGATGATGTGTAGGAGCTGATCCACGTCGATGCCGGACATTCGAAACAGGTCCATCGTGGTTTGCCTCTGGAGGCAGCGACGCAAAACACCCACTTGATTGACCGTCAGTTTTTCCGGATTTTCTAACACCCACGCCGCCAGAGCTTCGTCTGTTGCGAATACCTGTCTGCGGGTGGTTTCAACGGCTCCGGTGGCCGCTGGAAGGGTTTCACCATCACTGGTGACAAGCACGGGACCGGTTGAAACCGGCTCCGGTTCATGCTCGATGATCGGCATGAAGGTTTGAATTGAAGCGTCGATAAAGCTGCCGGGTGACAACTCGGCTTCGACTTCGGCAAGATGATCTTTCAGGCGGCGAGCGCGAGCGTTCGCACGCTTTTCCATCGCAGCCCGTTCCATCGTAAGCGGAATGTAACGCTCCTCATTGCCCGCAAAGATCGCCACACAGATCAGGCGGCCCATGAGTTCTTCGCCGGATTTGTGTTCGATTTCCCGAACCCAAACCTTGCTGGCATCGTGGATATCGTAGCCAACCAGCACGTATTCGCCGTGGAACTCTTCCAGCGCCAGATTGAAGTATGTGTTCGTCAGCCACTCGACCATCGAGCGGGAAACCTTGCGCCGGACATACGGGCGGAACAGGTCGTTCTTTTCATGCTCGAGAACCGGGACGATCTCAAAGCCGGTGGAAACATGATATTCCCAATATTGATCGGGAGACATTTTCCCCGGCAGCGAAGAATGCGGCTTGGCATTATAGGAGGCGACGGCGTTCACGCACGCCGTTAGAAAATCCTGCCAAGAAGGCAGGCGGCTGGATGCGCCAAATTCTCTGATGTCCTTGCGCGTTTCCTTGAACGACTTCTGGCGGGCCTGACGATCCATATCCTCGCCAATGTAGGTGGCGTATTCCTTCGAAAGTGGGTTCCAGACCGAACCGTTAAACCGCTCGATGATGCCGCGTGCCTGCGAATTCTGCGGCAGTGAATGCAGCTTGGTAACGCCAAGGCGTTCGGTGACGCCCGTCAACTGGTTGTCCAGCACGTCATTCTTGAAGCCCGGTCCACGGTCCACGTAGAAGATTGCCGGAATGCCATTCTGTTCGCAGGCAAAGCGGAGAGCATCGACAACGCCGATGGTGTTTTCTGCCAGACCAAAGGAGAAGCCGACGCAACGGCGCGTGGCGACATCAACGATGCTGGTGATTTCTGGGCGGAAAGGCTGGCCGTGGATTGGGTGCGCAACTTCGGCATCGAATGTCTTGCCGTCAGCGGTGTAAACGCAACCCGGCAGCAAATCGTCTGTCGAGCGCAAGGTGTACGCCATGCGGCTTTTCAGGGTCAGCGAGCCTTCGCGGCCACGATGCTTTTCGACATTACCAAGCCGCGCCATAAGGCGGCGAACCTGATCGTAGTTCGGCGGCATGATATGCGCAGGTAGCGCCTTCTTGAACCGTTCAAGGGCATCCGTCAGGCAAGGCTTTTGCGGCTGCGCGTAGAAACGCAGGTACTGCCAGAACCACGATGGAACGTCCTGCTTTTCCTTGGTGGGCAATGGTGCCAGCGCACCGACACCTACTGTGTCGCGCATTGCAAACCAGCGCTGGATAGTCCGCATGCTGACTTCAGCACTTTCATTCCGGTCATTCGCGGCAACCAGCAGCGTCTCTGAAACGTCCAAGGCGTCAGGGTTTTGCAGAAACGACTGGATAGCCTGTCGCTGCGACATGCCGTTAGAAATCTGGTGCATGTCGATGGCAGACAGCACGGCAGAACGCGCATTCATTACATCGCGCTGGCGGGCAGAAAGGTTGGCCGTAGAAAGCTTTTCCCGGCGTGCAATCTCTTGGGATTTCTTTGCCTGTTGGCTGACTAGCACAAGCTCACGGCTGTGCTCGCCATGTAAAGCGGCCTGCAATGCTTCTGGCAGAAGCGAGATATGGTATTCATACCCGCCGCCGCCTTCACGGCCTTGACGCTCCCGGCAAAGCGGGCTGGCATTCCAACCTTCACGCTTGATGCAATCCTGCACACCGCGCTTGCTGTGTGGCATGGCTTTCAGCTTGAGGCGAACACCGGCGTCGGCAATTTCTTGCGCCGAATAATAGCTCATTTGACACCCCCGACACGGCCTGCAAGGGCATCACGGCGACGGGTCCGCGCTTCAATCTCGCGATCTTCGCGCCAGATTTCGATAATGTCGGCATAGCGTTCTGGAACTGCAACGTAGCCGGAGAAGCCGCAGACAAATGCAAGCAGCTCGTAGGCGTCCGTTACTTCCAGAAGAGCTATAAAGCGTTCCAGAGTGATCTTGTGGTCGCCGCGAGCTGGCGACGCATAGCAATCCAGCATGTTTTTTGTAACGCGCTGATCAAGGTGCTCCGACATCGCTTTAGCGATTTCGGCACGGGACATTTCGGATTTCTGCATGGCATGGGCAAGAACGCGAGCGATCTTGACGTCCAACGTTCCGCCTTTTGATACCTCTGGATCGATACGCGCCGCGACTTCGACCGGCGTATAGTCGCGGAAGATATCAAGAGTGAGTGTGTCGCGGCGCTTCTTCATCAGATACGGCCCCGGCGCTTGAGAGAGGCAATAATCCGGTCTTCATGCTCGATGACGACATCATCCAGTTCGTCGTCTTTCAGTCCGCCTAGAAACTTGCTCATGGTGGCGATACTCTTTTGCAGTTCTGCAATGCGGGCATCGACCTGGGCGGCAACGATCTCGTTCGCCCCCGGCAGGGACTTGAGCGTTTTGCTAACGGCAGCAACCTTGCGCTCTGTATGCGTCAGCGCACGGCCATTCGTTATGATGGCAAGGGCGTCGGGTACATTGGTGGCCTTCGGCGGCTGGGCGAATAGGATGTCCAACACCTTGACCTGATCGCCACTTGACTGTTCGGCAAGCTGCTTCAAACCGGCCTGATGGTCCGCCAGCCAAGTACCGGCGCAACGCTTGCGCGATACGTCGGAAAGGTCTTTCCATATCTTTACTGCGAGACGGATCGAACGATCAGACAGGCCGATATTCTCAGCGACAGACGCCGAGAACCCGAAAACTTCCGCATTTTTCGTCTGCTCTGGATCAAGTGGCAATTTTTGCCTCTTGATTTCCGACTTCCGGTCACCGCCGTGTTTAGCGGCAGGATAGAGCTTTTCGTGAACCTGTTGAAGTTCAAACAGATGGTGACAACGGTCGAGCGCCTTCAGCTCGTGGCGGCCTAGATTTTCAATCACTTCTTCCATGCGCGCTTCATCGTCGGAAGCAGCGTTAGAAATGCGAACTGGAATGGTTTCCCAAGAGAGCAAACCAAACGCTGCATGGCGATGCAAACCAGTCACGAGGCGCTTACGATCATTCACAATTCGGACAGTGATCGGATTGATTAGGCCGTGGGCTGCGATCATCAGCGAAAGCGCTTCTGCCCATGCCTCATCCAGATCACGGGCGCGGTTAGCTGGAATATCGATGTCGGAAAGCTTGATGTCCTGAATGGGCGTAACCCGGATGTCAGGGATGGTGATATTAACGTGCGCGGTCATGCTGAACCTGTGTCGATAAGTGATGTTCGGTGCGGAGCCGCCTGCTGTAGGCGGAGGGCGGCTCCGCTGGATCGCGCCGGACGCAAGACCGGATCGGCGCAATGGGAATTGGGAGGCTTAGGCGGCGAGTGCGTCGTAGCGCTCTGCGATTTCGCGCAGGCGTTTCGCGACAATCTCTGCGGCTCTGGACTGCACATCGCGATTTAAGGATGCAACGGTGTCGTCAAATAAGCGGGTTGCGAACATCTCAATCGAGACATCGGCACCAACGATTTCAGATGTCGGAGCGAGTGGCGGCACGTCCTGAGTATTAGGCGAGAAGTCAGGAAGTGCAGCAAACAGCCTGGCCTTCCGGGCGGGTACCGCAATCGGACTTTGAGGACGCGGGACATCACCCTTTTTGGCTCCGTCGAACCACTCTGAAAAAACAACCAATTTCGGATGTTCGTGCCCGACTTGATCGAAGTCCTTGCACAAAGATGTCCATGCCCCGCGAGAGCTGAAGGAGTCGGTTTGGGACTTGTCCCAAGCCGCTTGGACAGCAGACAGAGTAAAGCAGGGCAAGCTGGAGAAGTAGGAAACAGCGTCAGCGAGAGCTGTGTTTGTTGACAATACCTTGGTCATGCGGCCACCAGCTTGTTAACAGCCGCGTTAGAATTTTGACTTTCTAACGATGGGTATTTCGCGCTATCAAGAATACGGGACTTCCGAATGGGATACCGATCCGGGAAAAGCTCCTCGACTTTCGTACCGAGGAAATCAGCCAGCGCTCTTTCAGCAGGGCGCACGGTTCGGGACCAGACGGCCCGGAAGGTGTTGGGGTTGAGGCCGTTCATTTCAGCCAGACCGGTGAGCGTCATACCACGCTCTTCGAGCTGCTTCTTGATCTCAGGCTTGGTCCACTTTTTGGGTTTGGACATTTGGAACTCCTGCGACTGAAAGCGGATGTTGGCGCATCCGCTTTTTGTTGGTGTTTGAAACGCATCAGCGCCCCGCAATAGCGCGGCGCACAAATAGGAGTATTCCAAATGTGGATGAGTCGCAATCCCATATTTGGAATTTGATCCAAATATGGACGATAAAGAGCCGTTAGGTTTTCGCGAACGCGTGAAAGAAGCCATCAGATCGGGGGGCGGTCCTGCCACTATGGCTTCCAAAACTGGAATTCCAGTCGGTACGATTAATAAGTACGTGGCTATGTCGAGCGCGGCATCGCTCTCTAATGTCGTCCGTATCTGTCGATCACTTGGCCTGACAGTCGATGAACTGATTTCCGGTCAAACGTCGCCCCCTCTGCGCGTGACTGAAAACCCACCAGTACAAATGGCCGGGCCGTCTTCACCAGCCCTAAGCGGTGCTGATTTTATCGCGCTTCCGTTCCTTGATATTCATGCTTCGGCTGGCCCCGGTGCCATGGCGCCGGTGCACGCAGAGGTGAGGACGGTAATATCGTTTGAGCGCTCTTTCCTGCGCAATCTTGGTGCGATGCCAGAGTGGTGCAAAATAATAGGGGCACGAGGCGACAGCATGACGCCAACGATACCGGACGGCGCGCTAATCGTAGTCGATCACAGTCAAACAGAAGTGGTAAACGGCTGGATTAGTGTCGTAGATGTCGGCGGCGATCTGCTTGTTAAACGAGTACGGCGACGGCTGGACGGCACGATTGAGTTGGTTTCTGATAACCCGATCTACCCTGTCGAAACAATTGGAGCTGACAGAATTGATCAGCTCACGATAATCGGTCGCGTCGTTTATTTCTGCCGCGCACCGTAAGATTAGCTCAAACGCTAAAATCTAAATTTCTAACGGCGCAAAGGCCGTTTTTGAGACTTCCCACCTCGGCTTTAACCGAAGTCGGAAGTCGTTGGCATTTTTCCAAGCAAAATCAGTACTGTAGTCAAGGTGGGCAGTTTTTGGAGTAGGTGGGCAGTTTCTTCCCACCTTGCGACGGCCTGCGTATTGCGTCGTCGCGCTCACTTAAAGGCGCAATCGCCAGCTATTTCCGGTCTGGCCGCTTTACCCTCTCAATTTTCTCTTTTCTTTTCAGAATGTTGTTCTTGTCAGCACCGTTGGCAGAACAATGCGAGAAGAATGCGTGAATCTGTGACAGAGAATGCGCGGTTTAATGCCGGTTTTGATGGGCAACTTTCATCCTGCTTCCTCCTGCCGTTAGAGGCAGGGAGCCTGTTTCTCTTTATTTCACAGAGGTTTGCGGTTGTTTCAGATTGGTTAGCCCCTGTGACAAAGGTTACACCCCCCTACAGGGACACCAAGCCCGTGGCAGAGCCCGGTTGTGCATCCGCCGTTCCATCGAACCCGAACAGTCGCCAGGGCCGCTTGCGCGTGCAAAGCCCGATTAGGCAGGATGGGATAAGATGGATATTATCGTTGGTATCGACGTGTCGAAGGAGCGTCTCGACGTTGCGGTTTCACCCTCTGGTGCAAGTTTTTGTGTCGGGAACGACCATGATGGCATCGAAGAACTGACGCGTCGCCTCAAGGTGGAGAAAGTCGATCTCGTGGCGCTGGAAGCGACGGGCGGCTTTGAAACGCTGGCTGTGGCAAAGCTCGGCCTGCGACATCTGCGTGATCGTCGTCAACCCGGCGCAGGTTCGCGCCTATGCCAACGCCATCGGTCGGCGTGCCAAGACCGATGCGATCGATGCAGCCCTGATTGCCGCCTTCGTCACGGCGACGAAACCGCAAATCCGACCGCTGCGCGATGCGCAAACCCAGGCTTTATCGGCCCTTGTCGACCGCAGGCGACAGATCGTACAGATGATCGTGGCTGAAGAGAACCGGTTGCGGATGGCGTTGGAGAAGACGACGCATAAGAGCATCAGACGGCTGCTGGATGCGCTACGCCGCGAGATGGAGAGTATCGATGCTGATATGGATGACCATATCCGCAAGTCACCCTTGTGGCGTGTGCGCGAGGCATTGCTGACCTCGGTTCCAGGTGTGGGGCGGGCCACGGCGCGCACCCTTCTGGCCGAAATGCCGGAGCTCGGCAGCCTCGACAGACGCCAGATCGC
>NZ_FMUD01000028.1:0-69444 GCF_900100825.1 Agrobacterium sp. DSM 25558
AATTCATATGTATTAATTCATATGTATTCAAAAAAAAGAGCTCAAACAATAAATAAAAATCCGAAAAAGACAGCCAACGATCTATTTCAAAAATATGTCAAGTATGCGCAGTAAATTTAGAGATGGGAATGGATCCCAAGCAATAATATCGTAGTTTGAATTTCAAATATCCGTTATTGCAGGAGGATGAAGCTGGGAACCAAACCCAACCCAACCCGTTCTTCCCCCGGACACCGTGTCCGATACTGAAAAGGGAAGAAACATTATGAAAAACAAGGTTTTCGCACTGGCTGCTGCTGCGGTTCTGACATCTTCTGTTGCGTTTGCACAGACAGCGACGACGGCTCCTGCGGCTGCACCGGCTGCTGGTTCTGATGCGACGCTTTCGGGTCCTGGGATTACCATGGGCACCAAGGCAAATGGCCCTTTGAAGTTCGTCAATGTGCAGAAGACCGACCTCACCGCTTCGCAGCTGGATGGTCTGGATATCTACAACGCAAAGAACGAGAACATCGGTGAAATCGAAGACGTCGTGATCGGCGATGGCAAGTCTGTCATCGGTCTGGTTGCCAGCGTCGGTGGCTTCCTTGGTATCGATAAGAGCTACGTCGTTCTCGACCCTGCCTCCGTTGCCATCAACAACGACAATGGCACATGGAAGGCCTATGTCGACACGACCAAGGAAGCGCTCGAAGCTGCTCCGAAGTTGGACTACGACAAGCTGGACGACTAATCACGCAAGATAGGCGGTCATATTCCGCCGGTCTTCAAGCCCACCGACAGTTGGTTCAGTCCAATCGTCGGTGGGCTTTTTTGTTTGAGCCTGTCAAGCGGCAACCCACCCGGATTCGCCCTCAAGGGTTTGATACATCCACTCACCCGGTCATTCCGGCCCTGAGCCGGAATCCAGTCAGCCAAGTCCTTGGGCTGAAAGAACGTTTCTAGACGCGCATAGCGCGTCGGCTGGACCCCGCAGCAAGTGCGGGGTGACGGAGGTGGATGTATTTGCGCCAAACCACCCTCCCGTTCTAACCGGACAATGGTGGCGCGAGGCGAAGATGAGAGGGATGGACGCCCTGCCCTTACCCGCCGAACTTGCCGCTACGCGGAAAACCCTTCGGTACGGTGCGGCCTGCGGTGGCGCGGTCGGCCATCCATTCCAGCAGCTCGTCACCCACCTTGGAGAAAGAGCGCCCGGCGCTGTCTGCCCATGTCAGGCCTGCTGCCAGCGCAAAGCACTTTACGTCCGAGATGCCACCGTCCTTGTAGCGTTGCAGGCGCACGCCCTTGCCGCGTGACATTTCCGGCACTTGCGATAGCGGGAGTGTCAGCATCTTGCGGTTTTCGCCAACGACAGCGACATGATCGCCCGTCACAGGCACGACCAGTTTCATTTCATCCGGCATGGCGACGTTCATGATCTGCTTTCCCTTGCGGGTATTGGCCACCATTTCCGTTTCCGCCACCACGAAGCCGTTTCCGCCGGTGGAGACGAGCAGCAGCTTGCGGGAGGGATCATGGACGAAGGCGGTCAGAATGTCCTGATCGTTCTCCATATCCACCATGATGCGCACCGGCTCGCCATGGCCACGCCCGCCCGGCAGCTTGTCTGCGCCCAGCGTGTAGGCCTTGCCGCCTGTCGTCACCAGCAGCAGCTTGTCCGTGGTCTGGGCTGGGAATGTCAGTTTCGGGCCGTCGCCTTCCTTGAAGGTCAGCGCCGATGTGTCGGTCATGTGGCCCTTCAACGCTCTGATCCAGCCCTTCTGGGAGATGACGATCGTGACAGGTTCCTTCTCGATCATCGACTGCTGGATGGCATCCATATCGGCGGTCGGTGCCATCGCAAACAGGGTGCGACGTGCGCCGAGCTTCGTGACCTTGGCGTATTTCTTTTTGACCTCTTCGATTTCCCAGGCAACCGTCTTCCACTGCTTGTCCGGCGATGCCAGCAGCGACTCGATCTCGGCCTTTTCGCTGCTCAAGCCTTCGAATTCCGTGCGGATTTCGAATTCTTCCAGCTTGCGCAGGGAGCGCAGGCGCATGTTGAGAATGGCTTCGGCCTGGATATCGGTGAGGTTGAAGCGCGCAACCATCACCGGCTTCGGCTCGTCTTCCTCGCGGATGATGGCAATGATCTCATCAATGTTGAGATAGGCGATGAGGAAGCCGCCAAGAATTTCCAGGCGGCGGTCGATAGCGGCAAGACGGAAACGGGAGCGGCGCAGCAGCACGTCCCGGCGGTGGTCCAGCCATTCCTTCAACACCTCGTTCAGCGCCATGACCTTGGGCACACGGCCCATGGACAGAACGTTCATGTTGAGCGGAATGCGGTTTTCCAGATCGGACAGGCGGAACAGCGATTCCATCAGCAGCGTGGCATCGACGGTGCGGTTCTTCGGCACCAGCACCACGCGCACATCCTCGGCGGATTCGTCGCGTACGTCTTCCAGAAGCGGCAGGCGGCGCGCCAGCAGCAGCTCGGCAATCTTCTCGATCAGCCGTGATTTCTGAACCTGATAGGGAATTTCGGTGATGACGATCTGGTAACCGCCACGACCGAGATCTTCTATCTCCCACTTCGCCCGCACGCGGAAACCACCGCGACCGGTCTTGTAAGCGTCGAGCATGCTTTCGCGGCTCTCGATGATGATGCCGCCCGTGGGCAGATCCGGGCCTTCAATACCGCCCTTTTCCGGGTGAGCGGGATCGAACATCAGATCCTCGACGCTCGCCTCCGGGTTCTTGATCAACCGAAGTGCCGCATCGCACAGCTCATGCGCGTTGTGCGGCGGAATGGAGGTTGCCATGCCCACGGCAATGCCGGAGGAGCCGTTGGCGAGAAGGTTGGGGAACGCGCCGGGCATGACGACCGGCTCTTCGTCTTCCTCGTTATAGGTCGGGCGAAAATCGACCGCGTCCTGCTCGATACCCTCAAGCAGCAGAGCGGCGACATCCGTCATGCGCGCTTCGGTGTAACGATAGGCGGCAGCGCCATCGCCATCGATGTTGCCGAAGTTGCCCTGCCCGTCCACGATCGGATAACGCTGAGAAAAATCCTGCGCCAGACGCACCAGCGCATCATAGACCGACTGGTCGCCATGCGGGTGAAACTTACCGATGACGTCACCGACGATACGGGCGCATTTCTTAAACGCGGAATTGGGGCGAATGCCCATTTCGCTCATGGCATGAATAATGCGGCGATGGACCGGCTTCAGGCCATCACGAACATCCGGCAGCGCACGGTGCATGATGGTCGATAGCGCATAGGCCAGATAGCGCTCTTCGAGCGCCGCCTTCAAATCGATCGGTACAATATTGTCGTCGTCTCCGCCGGACGGAGGAACAATGTTTTTTGCCATGGCGCTTGACTAGCGGAAAGGACGATTCCCGGCAAGGAATCAACGCTTTTCCTCTGTGGATGAAGCCGGTGATACGTATATTTTTCGTTAATCTTGTTTTTATGCCGCAATTCGGCCATTCGTTGCAAAGTACGAATGCAGTAGACCAAGGCTATGCCTCGGATATAAATGCGTGATTCCAGATTATCGGTCGACCGTTTTCCATACATTATGAGGGAAGAGATAGGATGAGACTTCAAACCACCCGGCATTTTCTGTTTGCCAGCGCCGCAGCCGTCGCCTTCGCGTCACCGGCATTCGCCCTTGACGGTGCAGATGTGCTCAAGAAGATCAATGCAGCCTATCACGTTCAGGGCGCAGAAATCGCTGCGAAGTCTATTGCCGTCGATGGCTCCAACGTGACCTTTAGCGGCGTTACCTTCACGGCGAGTGCCGCCAAGGAACAGACGTTCCCGCTTGGCAACGTGACGCTTGAGGGCGTGGAAGAAGACAACGGCGGCTACACCATCGAAAAAATGAGCTTCGATAATGTGAAATACGCACAGGAGAACGTCGCTGTCGATGTTTCCGATATCTACATGTCCGGTGTCGTCGTTCCCGCAGACGCAACGACGGGCAAGGTCGACTCGATGCTGCTCTATGACGAGGCCCACAGCGGCCCGGTTTCTGTCAAGATCGATGGCAAGCAGGCCTTCGCGCTTGAGGAAACAACCACCACGCTGACCAAGAGCGAAGATGACAGCACGATCAGCTTCGATCTAAACGCCACCGGCTTCAAAGCCGACCTCAGCGACGTGACCGATCCGAAAAGCAAGGAAGCCATCGACAAGCTGAAGGTCAAGACGCTGAGCGGCGAGATGACGATGAGCGGCTCATGGGAAATCGCACCGGGCACGATGACCATCGATGAATATGCCATCGACCTGAAGGATGTAGGCCGCCTCAACATGGCATTCAGCTTCTCCGGTTATACGCTGAACTTCATTCAGTCGATGCAGGAAGCCGTCAAGGCGCAGGCCGCCAACCCCAACAAGGAACAGGCAGACCAGGCAGCAGGCCTTGCCATGCTCGGCCTGATGCAGCAACTGAGCTTCGTCAGCGCCGAAGTCAGCTTCCAGGACGCCAGCATCACCAAGCGCGCCATCGATTACGCCGCTGGCGAACAGGGTATGACGGGCGAGCAGCTGTCTCAGACTATCAAGGGCATGGTTCCTTTGATGATGGCACAGTTGAACGTTCCGGAACTGCAGAACGCCGTTTCCGCTGCCGTGAATGCCTACATCGACGACCCGAAGAACTTCACGATCTCAGCTGAACCAGCAAAGCCCGTGCCGTTCCCGATGATCATGGGTGCTGCCATGGGTGCGCCGAATACTATTCCCCAGGTTCTGGGTGTCACGGTTAAGGCGAACGAATAGTCATCTAACATCATGATAAAGCCCCGGCGCAGCGATGCTCCGGGGCTTTTTTGTTTTCAGGCATCCGGCTTTTTACGGAAGAACACGAAGGCGATGGAGATGCCGGTTGCTACGCCCACCAGAACGTCCAGCAATCTGACGAAACCGGCGCTCTGCGGTCCCAGCAAAAGCACGAGCATGGCTGAGGCACCGGCCTGTATTGCCACCATGGGTGCCTTGTTGAGGGATGCGGAGATGATCATGGCAATGAAGATCGCCACGGCCATTCGCACCTCTCCCATTTCGTAGGGGAACATCAAAGCGACTTCACCGACGATCAGACCCGTCGTCACGCCAATGAGCAGATTGATGCCCTGCGTGAAGTGGTTGGGAATGTTAGGCGCGAGGCATATGAGCGCGGTTATCGCCGCAAAGATCGGCTGGGGATGGCCCAGCAAATGGCGGGCAACCCAAAAAGAAAAGGCGGCAGCCAAAGCCGCCGCCAAGACATGGGTGAAGGCTGCACGGGCGCGGTCAAGCAACCCTTGCAGCATCAGGATCAATCCTTCTTCGGCGTCGGCACCACGCGCAGTGCCAGTTCGCGAAGCTGCGTTGGCGAGGCGGGAGCCGGTGCGTTCATCAGCAGATCCTGTGCCTGCTGGTTCATCGGGAACAGCGTGACTTCGCGCAGGTTCTTGGTTCCGGTCAGCAACATAACGACGCGGTCCACGCCGGCTGCCATGCCGCCATGCGGAGGTGCGCCGTACTGGAAGGCGCGGTAGAGGCCACCGAAGCGGTCTTCCACGTCCTGCTGGCTCAAGCCTACCTTCTCAAAGGCCTTGACCATCAGTTCAGGCGACTGGTTACGGATGGAGCCGGAGGCGATTTCGTAGCCGTTGCAGACCATGTCGTACTGGTAGGCCTTGATGGTCAGTGGGTCCTGATTTTCCAACGCATCCATTCCGCCCTGCGGCATAGAGAACGGGTTGTGAGCGAAGTCGATTTTCTTCTCTTCTTCGTTATATTCGAAGAACGGGAAGTCGACGATCCAGCACAGCTCGAAACGGTCGCGGTCAACGAGGTTCAGTTCTTCGCCTGCACGCGTGCGGGCTTCGCCTGCGAACTTGTAGAACTTGGCAGGATCACCTGCCACAAAGAAGGACGCATCGCCCGCTTCCAGACCGAGTTGAACGCGCAGCGCTTCGGTGCGCTCTTCACCGATGTTCTTAGCAAGAGGACCGGAGCCGACGACCTTGCCGTCCTCTTCCTTCCAGAAGATGTAGCCAAGACCTGGCTGGCCCTGCCCTTGAGCCCATGCGTTCATGCGATCGCAGAATGCTCTGGAGCCACCGGTCTTGGCCGGGATTGCCCAGACTTCGACCTTAGGGTTGGACGCGATCATGTTTGCGAAGACCTTGAAGCCGGAACCGGCGAAATGGTCGGTCACGGCCTGCATTTCGATCGGGTTGCGAAGGTCCGGCTTGTCGGAACCATACGTGCGGATCGAATCGTCATAGGCGATGCGACGGAAGTTCTGGGTGACCGGCTTGCCTTCGGCAAACTGCTCGAACACGCCGCGAATGACGGGTTCCATCGTTTCCCAGACGTCTTCCTGCGTCACGAAGCTCATTTCGAGGTCGAGCTGGTAGAATTCGCCGGGCAGACGGTCTGCACGCGGGTCTTCATCACGGAAGCAGGGTGCGATCTGGAAGTAACGGTCGAAACCGGCCACCATCAGAAGCTGCTTGTACTGCTGCGGTGCCTGCGGCAGTGCGAAGAACTTGCCTTCATGGATGCGGCTCGGCACGAGGAAGTCGCGCGCGCCTTCTGGCGAAGATGCCGTCAGGATCGGCGTGGAATATTCGGCAAAGCCGATATCGCCCATGCGGCGACGCATGTCTGAAATGATCTGCGTGCGCTTGACGATGTTCTTGTGCAGCGTATCCCGGCGAAGATCGAGGAAGCGGTACTTCAGGCGCACGTCTTCAGGATAGTCAGGCTCGCCAAAGACCGGCAGCGGCAGTTCCTTGGAAGCGGCCAGCACTTCGATTTCCTGCGCGTACAGCTCGATTTCACCGGTTTCCATGGTCTTGTTGACCGTGTCTTCCGAACGCGCCTTGACAAGACCATCAATGCGGATGACCCACTCGCCACGAACGACTTCAGCGGACTTGAACGCCGGGCTATCCGGGTCTGCAACAACCTGCGTGATGCCGTAATGGTCGCGAAGGTCGATGAAGAGAACGCCGCCATGATCTCGCACACGGTGAACCCAGCCCGAAAGGCGAACGGTTTCGCCGACATGCGACTTGCGGAGAGCGGCACAGGTGTGGCTGCGGTAACGATGCATTTTGTTATCCTGAAACATAGCGGCGATCAGCACATGGATCGCATATTCTAAATCGGGCGGAAAAGCGCATGGCCTGCCTGATTTGTCAAGGCAAAGCGCAATATTGTCCCGTATTGCGCCGCCTTTAGGCGTATTTGACCGTTGCGAATCGGCTATCCCTATCATTGCCCTCTCAATCCTCTCCAGACACGCGATGTGTGACGCATGAGCCAGTTAAGACCCCTTTTTCCGCTGCTGCTGACGGCAGGCATTCTGATTGGCGGAAACGGCCTGCAGGGCACCTTCATCGCGCTTCGCGGTTTGTCGGAAGGGTTTTCCGCCAGCACCATCGGCCTCATCAGCGCCGGTTACAGCCTCGGTTTCGCCGTGGGCTGCGTCAACGTCACCCGCCTGCTGCGCGAAATCGGCCATATCCGGGTATTCGCCGCTATGGCGGCCATCGCATCCGCCGCTTCCATTACCATGGTGCTGATCACCAATCCGTTCTTCTGGTTTGCGATGCGCTTCATCATCGGCATTGCCGTGGCGTGCCTCTTCGCCACCATCGAAAGCTGGATCAATGCGCAGGTGACGAATTCCAACCGGGCGCGCACGCTGTCCATCTACCGTTTCGTCGATCTCGGCTCGGTGACATTGGCGCAATATGTCATCCCGGCTGTCGGCATCGAGGGGCCTGCGATCTTCTCGCTGATCGCCATGGCGCTGACGCTTTCGCTGGTACCGATCTCGCTCGCGGACAAATCGAACCCCGCGCCGCCCAAACAGGTGCCGTTCAATCTGTTCGCCGTTTGGCGCATTTCTCCGCTGGCGGTCATCGGCTGTATCGCGGTCGGCCTCAGCATGTCGGCCTTTCGCAACATCGGCCCCATCTATGCCGAGCAGATCGGCTTGTCCGTCACCTCTATCGCTACCTTCATGAGCGCGGGCATCATCGGTGGTGTCGTGCTGCAATATCCACTCGGCGTCTACTCGGACCGCTACGACCGCCGCATCATCATTCTCGCAACCACCGCCGGTTCAGTCATTACCGGACTGTTCCTGTCCTTCTTTGCCGGAAGCGACCAGTTGCGAAACGTCGTCGGCGTCTTCGTCTTCGGCGCGTTCGCGCTTCCGCTTTATTCGCTCAGCTCCGCCCACGGCAACGATCATGCCAAAGATGGGGAACATGCCATGATGTCGGCCGGGCTGCTGTTTTTCTGGTCGCTGGGTGCCACCGCAGGGCCATTGCTGGCCTCTGTGTTTATGGATATTTTCGGCCCCAAGGCGCTGTTTGCCTATACGGCTGCGATCCAGATCGTTTTCATGATCTATACGATCTATCGGCTGACCGTGCGCGCCGCCGTGCCCCCGGAAGAGCGAAACTGGCGCTTCCGCCCGCTTTTGCGCACCTCGGCCTATTTCAGCAAGCTGGCAGCACCTCCTCCGTCCGATCCAGATAAAAAAGACTGATAAACACTCGCATAAAACCCGGAAAGATGGCACAGAGACCCAAGAAGGGCTGCCTTTGTATTGACATAGGCGCTTCAAAGGGAAAGTAAGTTTAATACTTTCCATGAGCGGCAAAAAAACAATGATTGAGACGACTACAGCACTCGCCGAAGCCTGCAAGGAACTGGCGAAATCCGATTTCATCACTATCGATACGGAATTTTTGCGAGAAACGACTTTCTGGCCGGAACTCTGTCTCGTGCAGATGGCAAGTCCGACGCTGGAAGTGCTGGTCGACCCGCTGGCGAAGAATATCGATCTGACGCCGCTGTTCGAACTGATGGCGGATATAAGCGTCATCAAGGTGTTCCATGCGGCGCGCCAGGACATCGAAATCATCCATCATCTCGGCGGCCTTATTCCGCACCCGATCTTCGATACGCAGGTCGCCGCCATGGTGTGCGGCTTCGGCGACTCGATTTCTTACGATCAGCTCGTTCAGAAGATCAAGAACGTCCAGATCGACAAGTCCTCGCGCTTTACAGACTGGAGCCGCCGCCCGCTGACGGAAAAGCAGCTGGATTATGCGCTGGCCGACGTGACGCATCTGCGGGACGTCTATCTGGCGCTGAAAGCACAGCTGGAACGTGAAGGCCGCTCATCCTGGCTGAAGGAAGAGATGGACATTCTCGAATCGGTCGACACCTATGATATGCACCCTGATGATGCCTGGTTGCGGTTGAAATCGCGCCTTCGCAAGCCGACCGAACTCGCCATCCTCAAATTCATCGCCGCATGGCGTGAGCGTGAGGCGCGGTCGCGCAACGTTCCGCGGTCGCGCGTCCTGAAAGACGACGCGATTTTCGAGATTGCCCAACAGCAACCGAAGGATACCGAAGCCCTGTCGCGTCTGCGTACCATCCCCAAGGGCTGGGAGCGCTCGGGCTCCGGCACCGCCATCATCGAAACGGTAAATGCGGCATTGGCACTGCCCAAAGGCGAGATGCCGACTGCACCGCGCCAGAGCCATTCGCCGGAAGGTTCGGGTGCTGCCGTCGAACTTCTGAAGGTTCTTTTGAAATTGACGGCGGATAAACATGGCGTCGCTGCGAAGGTCATCGCCAACAGTGAAGATCTCGACCGCATCGCGTCGGATGGCGAGAGCGCGGCGGTCCCTGCCCTTTCCGGCTGGCGGCGGGATCTTTTCGGAGAACCAGCATTGAAGCTGATCCGCGGCGAAGTCGCTTTGCGTTTCGCGGGCAAGAAGGTGGAAGCGTTGGAACTTCCACAGGTTGAAGTTCAGGACTGACGGCTTTCAAGCCATAACCACGGATGCGCCTGTTTCACCGATGCAAGTCGGTCACATCTGGCATCCATCGGTCTTACATTACCGAAACATCACTGTTTGGTCGGTCGTTTCCACAATATGGTCGCAACCGGCGGGAATCAGATGTCTGTCTCCAATCATGGATGGCAGCGTCTGCCCGACCCGTTTGCAAAAGAGCCCGGATGAGAAAAATTCTCGCAATGCTGGATTACGTTATGCTGTTTCTGGCGGTTGCCGGCAGCGGTGTGGCCTATGCATTCCTGGAATATGGCGGCGGGGCGCTGATTGGCGCAACCTACGCTCTTTTCGCCTGCGCACCCATCCTTGCCTTTGAACGCGGTTACATATTGCCGGGGCTTTCACGCCGCATCAGCATGTTGCCGACACCCGCCTATATCGTCGTTGGGCTGGTTATCTACGCCATCCTCGTTTTCTGCGGCTTCGGCTTTGGCGGTACGATCCTTTGGGCGACTGGCGTTTTGCCCATGGGTTGGCGTAGAGCCGTTCACGCCGAAATGCAGACGCTTGTCTTCACGCTGGGCGTCTGTGCCGTCATCGTCTTCATCATGCGAGTGCGCGAGTTGCTGGGTCGCGATATTTTCATCGATCTCATCATTGGTCGTTATCGCCGCCCGGTCAGCGAAGAGCGTGTCTTCCTGTTCATCGATCTCGTGGGGTCGACATCATTCGCCGAAACCAATGGTGATTTGAGAGCGCAGGAATATCTGGGCGAGCTGTTTTCCACCTATGCCGCTCCCGTCAGACGTCATGGCGGCGTGATCGATGATTACATCGGCGACGCCGCCATCATAACATGGCCATACCACGTGGCGATCCGCCGGGCCGCCTGTATCAATTGCGTGTTCGATATTCTCGCCACCATCGAAACCAGCCGGGACGCATGGCTTTCCCGTTTCGGCACCGTGCCGAAGTTGCGTTTCGCCATTCATGGTGGGCCGGTCATCACGGCGGAAATCGGCGTGGATCATCACAAGATTACCTATTTCGGCGATACCGTGAACACCACGGCGCGCCTTGAGTCACTCAGCAAGATGCTGGGTTATCCGGTTCTCATCTCGTCCGATCTCGCCCACCAACTGCTGCTGCCGAAGGGCGTTAGAAGCGAGTATCTGGGCGAGCACGCCGTCAAGGGACGTGGCCAGACGCTTGGCGTCTGCGCACTCAGCAAGCATCCCATCGCGGCCTGATGGCGTCTGCTCTATAAGCGTCATCAAATCTTCAAGTCGGCATTATCTCTCTGTCATAAAGCTTGCCTATCGGTGCCTGCATCTACACGCAAACCGACAGGTACCTTCATGAAAAAGACCCTCCTCGCCTCCGCCGCAATCCTCGTCATCGGCACCGTTTCTGCCTTCGCCGCGGAGAAGGAGTTTCCCGCAAAGCTCGTATCCCAGGCCGTGCTTCCCGCGAACACGATCATCAAGGCACCGGACGATGCGCCGGAATACCTCAAGACGTCAGCCAAGTTCACCACGCCGGACCGCAAGCGCGCTGAAGGTCTGGGCACCGTGCCCGGTAAGGATGGAGTGCGCACGACCGGACTTTCCATGCCATTTGCAGGCCAGGCCATGCAGGGCTTTTCCGGCATCAAGACCATGGAAGACGGCACGTTCTGGAGCCTCTCCGACAATGGTTTCGGCTCGAAGTCCAATTCCAGCGATTCGATGCTGATGCTGCACCATATCTCGTTCGATTGGGATGCCGGCAAGGTCAACGCGCTGGAAACCGTATTCTTGTCCGACCCGGACAAGAAGGCACCCTTCCCCATCGTCATGGAAGGCTCGGACAAGCGCTATCTCACCGGTGCCGACTTCGACGTCGAATCCATCCAGCCGGTGGCCGATGGTTTCTGGGTCGGTGAAGAATTTGGCCCTTACATTCTGAAATTCACCCGTGACGGCAAGTTGACGGATGTGGTTTCCACCAAGGCTGGCGACATCGACGTAAAGTCTCCCGACCATCCAACGCTTAGCCTGCCCGGCAACCCGACGCAGAAAATGCCATCGTTTAACCTGAAGCGCTCCGGCGGCTATGAAGGCCTGGCGATGTCCAAGGATGGTTCCAAGCTTTACGGCCTTCTGGAAGGCCCGCTCTATAATGCCGAAGGTCAGGTCGAAAAGACAGAAGATGGCGCTACAGGCCTGCGCATCATCGAACTCGATGTCGCTTCCAAGGCATGGACCGGCCGCACATGGCTTTATCCGCTGGCAGAAGGTGGCGAGGCCATCGGTGACTTCAACATGCTGGACGACACGACCGCTCTCGTCATCGAACGCGACAATGGTGCAGGCACGGCTGACCAGGCGTGCGCTGATCCGAAAAAGCCGGAAGCGAACTGCTTTGCCGTTCCTGCCAAGCTGAAGCGTATCTACAAGATCGAGATGAACGATGCCAATGTCGGCAAGTCGGCACGCAAGATCGGCTATATCGACCTTATGAAGATCGCCGACCCTGACAATAAGGCTCGTCAGGGCAGCGCAAATGGCACCTACACGATGCCATTCGTCACCATCGAAAATGTCGACCGCGTCGATGCCACACACATTATCGTCGGCAACGACAACAACCTGCCCTTCTCGGCCGGTCGCGCCTTGGACAAGGCCGATGACAACGAGTTCGTTCTGCTTGAAGTGAAAGACCTGCTGGACGCGAAGTAAGTCGCATCATGAGTGGAGCCTGCAACGAATGTTGTAGGCTTCACTCTTACTCACTCGAATACGAATGCCAGCTTCTTACCGGTCAACTTCGACAGCTGCTGAAGCCGTCCTTCCAGACGTTCGCCGGCAAAATCGCAATACTCATGCGGCACGACAAATTCCAGATCGATATCGTCGCGCTCCGAGCGGCGGAATTTGAGGTGGTCGACCACGCCTGGCATCGATGCCGAAAAAAGATAGACGACCCGCAACAGGCCACCCAGCAGCTTCGCCAGCACCTGCATTCTCTCACCGGCAATGGCTGTCAGATGCTCCGTCGTGCCGTTGTCGTTCAAGCCTTCAAAGCGATAATAATTGGCCAGAGCGATATAGGCACGGCCGGGGTGCGTGATGGCGATGAACGACGAGTGGGCGATGATGTTCAGCGCCTGCAAGCCGCGATAGTCGGGATGCGCGCGCCAGCTGATATCCGCCAACAGGCAGGCAGCTTGCCGATACCGTGCCTCGTCAGGCGTCTCATCGATACCGAAGATCGGCACCGTTCTGCCGCTCCAGTCCGCAAGTTCGCGTGCATGTTCAGGCGAACGGGCACGCAGAATGGCGAGTTCGTCGGCGACGACAAGCAGAGGATCGGCGTTCTGCTCGGCTTCGGGCAACAGCGAATAGAGATAACCTTCACGAACGCCTTGCGCCGAAAACGCAATCTTGGCCGGCTTCATCGTCTCCAGCACTTCGCGCATGGCGACGGCACCGAAGGGCAGCAGCGTGCGGCGGTTCTTTGAGACCGCCTGCCAGGCGGGGTCCTTGCTGTCCTTGGAGGCAATGACCTCGTCCAGAAAACTCAGCATATCCGCCAGTGGCAATTCGTAACCCTGCATCATGTGCAGGGGGTAGCCGGTGATTTCCATATGCAGCTTGGCAATGTTACGCCACGTGCCGCCCACCGCATAGAACGTGCGCCCCTCACCCTTGGCGAGCAGCTTTGCGGTCTTCACCTGTTTTTTCGTAAAGCTGGTGGCTTTCTCGATGGAGCCGCCGGAATATTCCGATAACCGCAATCCACCCAGCGGTAGCGTGATGCCCTCGCCACAGGTTTTGCCTTTGATGTCGATGAGTTCAAGGGAGCCGCCGCCCAGGTCACCGGCAATACCGTCGGCATCATGGAAGCCGCTGATCACGCCATAGGCGGAATAGAGCGCTTCCTTTTCGCCGGAGAGAACCTCGATCTCGCAGCCGAGAATGGCTTCCGCATCGCGGATGAAGTCCGGGCCGTTCGAGGCTTCACGGGCCGCAGCCGTTGCCAGCACGTAGAGTTGCTGCGCCTGCGCCTGTTCGGACAAAGCATGGAAACGGCGCAGCGCAGCCAGTGCGCGTGTCACGCCCTCCTCATCCATCCGACCCGTCAGGGCAAGGCCCTTGCCGAGGCCGCACAGGACCTTTTCATTGAACAGCACCGCAGGGGCGCGCGAGAGACCTTCATACACAACGAGACGAACGGAGTTCGAACCAATATCTATGACGGAAACGGGGGCGAGACCGGTAAGCCGCCCCTGTGCTTCTGATCGTGTCATTCAGCCTGTTTCTTGCGGGCTGAGCTCAGCCCGGCTATCAATTTGGGCGCACTGGATTTCAAGGCTTCACCACGTCCCGAAAGGCTAGGATTGGTCATGAAATAGTGCTGCGCGTTGAACGGTTCCTCGCCTTTGCGCACCTCGATGCGCCTCGACGTTCCGTCCGGCAGTATCTCGTAGCTCTGCTGGTTGTCAATGAGATTGCCCAGCATGATCTGTGAAAGAACCTGCTCATGCACCGTTGGATTGACCAGTGGCACCATTGTTTCCACGCGTCGATCGAGATTTCGCGGCATCATATCGGCCGAGCCGATATAGACCAAAGCCTTGTCGGATGGCAGGCCGTAGCCATTGCCGAAGCAGAAAATACGGCTGTGTTCGAGGAACCGTCCGACGATGGATTTGACGCGAATATTGTCCGATAGACCCGGCACCTGCGGCCGCAGGCAGCAGATACCACGGATGACCAGATCGATCTCGACACCGGCTTCGCTGGCGCGATAAAGCGAATCGATGATCTCAGGATCGACCAGCGAATTCATCTTCATCCAGATCGCCGCTGGCACGCCATTTTTGGCATGTTCGGTTTCATCATGGATGTGTTTGAGGATACGCGAGCGCATCGTATAGGGCGAAACCGCCAGTTTCATCCCCTCTTCCGGCTCACCGTAACCGGTGATGAAGTTGAAGATGTTGGCCATGTCATGCGCAATCTTCGGATTGCAGGTGAAGAAGGAAAGGTCCGTATAAACCTTTGCCGTCACCGGGTGATAGTTGCCCGTGCCAAGGTGGCAATAGGTGCGCAGCTTGCCGTCTTCACGGCGCACGACCATCGACATCTTCGAGTGTGTCTTTAGCTCGATGAAGCCGAATACGACCTGAACGCCAGCGCGCTCCAGATCTCGCGCCCACCGAATGTTGGCCTCTTCATCGAAACGCGCTTTCAGCTCCACCAGCGCCGTCACCGACTTGCCGGCATCCGCAGCGTCGATCAGCGCGCGCACGATGGGGCTGTCGTTGGAGGTGCGGTAAAGCGTCTGCTTGATGGCAAGAACGTTAGGGTCTCTGGCCGCTTGCAGCAGGAACTGCACGACCACATCGAAGCTTTCATAGGGGTGGTGAACCACCATGTCCTTTTCGCGGATGGCGGCAAGACAATCGCCCGCATGCTCACGCACGCGCTCCGGAAAACGGGCATTGTAGGGTTCGAACTTCAGGTCTTCACGCGGCGCTTTGACGAGTTCCGATATCGTGTTCAAGGCCAGCAGGCCCGGCAGAACAGCAACGCGGTTGTCCGGCACGCCAAGCTCATGCACCACAAACTGGCGCAGCGACGGCGGCATTTCGCTGTCTGTTTCGATACGAATGACCGAGCCGCGACGGCGGCGCTTCAACGCGCTTTCGAAGTAACGGACCAGGTCTTCCGCTTCTTCTTCAAGCTCGATATCGCTGTCTCTGATAATGCGGAAGGTGCCAAAGCCGCGCACGGTATAACCGGGATAAAGCCGGTGAATGAACAGGCCGACGACATCTTCGAGCGTGATGTAACGGATCGCGGTCTTGTCATCCGGCAGACGCACGAAACGGTCTAGCGCTGGCGGCAGACGAAGCAGCGCCGTCATCGGCTCACGACCGTTGACGCTATCCAGCTGCAAGCCCATGGAGAAGCCGAGATTGGGAATGAACGGAAACGGATGCGCCGGATCGATCGAAAGCGGCGTCAAGACCGGGAAGATCAGCTCCTCGAATTCGTTTTCCAGCCAGACACGATCCTGATCGGAAAGCGACGCAGGACGAACGATATAGATGTCTTCCTTGGCGAGATATTGCTGAAGAACGGCAAGCGACGCCTGTTGCTCCATCTGAAGATTGTCGATTTCCTTGAGGATATCTTCGAGCTGCTCGGCAGGCGTCTTGCCGTCAGGTGTCTTGACGGTCACGTTCTGGCGGACCTGTCCTTCCAGACCGGCGACGCGAACCATGAAGAACTCATCGAGGTTGGCCGCGGAAATCGAAAGGAACCGCAGGCGCTCCAGCAGGGGATGAGCCGTGTTGAGCGTCTCTTCCAGTACCCGTCGGTTGAATTGCAGCCAGGAGAATTCACGGTTTATGAAACGCGAGGGGCTGTTCCATAGGTCCTGAACCTCGGCTGCTGTTTGCGTGCCTTCGTTCACACCGTCCTGCACTACCGAATCCATCGAATACTCCGCCCTCTAATAGATCCAGACCGATGGCTGCAACACAGGATAGCGCATGCAGCTTCAGGTCTTGTTGAGACATCGGCGATTTAAAAACCGCAGTCCGATGCCGTTATGGCCGTATAACAGTTTGACGACGGAACTGTGACAGTCAATCCTCGTCTACATCGCTGCCAAGCTCCGTCAGCACTTCCGCCGCCATAGCCCTGCTGATGCGCGCTCCCCGCGACAGGCCGAGACGATCCAGCCGCTCGACTATCGTCTGCGCCGTATTGAGCGAACGCTCCATCCGCGCAACGATATAGCTGACAAGCTTGTCATCCATGTAAAGCTGGCGGTCGGCAAAGAGTTTCATCAACACCTGACCAAGCAAGTCCTCGTCCGGCTCTCCGATCTCCACCACTGTCGCGGCCTTCAGGCGCGAACGCAGATCGGGCAGCGTCACCGGCCATGCGGCGGGCCATTCACGCGTGGTGATCAACAGCGAAGTGCCGTTTTCACGCACAGTGTTGATGACATGAAACAATTCCGTGTCGTCGAAGCCGTCTCTATCCGCGTCCTCGAACAGAACGGGGCCGCTTTCGGCTGCGCGTGCGGCATCCCCGCCCGACTGCGGCTTTATCTCAACCGCGCCGCTGGTGTTTTTCCAGATGCTGGCGAGGTGGGATTTGCCAGACCCTTGAGGGCCGACCAGAATGACGACAGGCGAAGGCCAGCGCGGCCACTCATCCACGATGCTGACGGCAGCGTGAAGCGGTGCGGCGACGAGCAAGTCTTCGCGGCCCGTTGCCGTCTGATGGGAAAAAGCAAGCGGTAGCTGCTCGGCTCTGGGCCTGCCAGCACCGGGTTTATGGTTTTCAGTCATCTTTCAGCTCTGGGAATCAATCTTTTTCGGCGGCAACGCCTCTATCGCTGCACCCTCACCATCCCACGGTAGCGTTGCGGCGCGACCGTGGTAAAGATCGCTCTCGAGATAACGAGACAGTGCAAAGCGCACCAGCACACCAACAGCCGCTGCCGCAGGTACCGCGACCAGCAGGCCGACGAAGCCGAACAGAACGCCGAACGCAAACAGTGCGAACATCAGCCATACCGGGTGGAGGCCGACACTGCTGCCGACCAGTTTCGGCTGCAAAATGTTGCCTTCGATGAACTGGCCAGAGAAGAAAACCGCCAGCACCAGAATGACGTTGACGTAGTCAGGCAGGAACTGAACCAGCGCGACGCCAACAGCCAGCACGAGGCCGATCATGGAGCCGACATAGGGAATGAAGCTGATCGCGCCTGCAAAGAAGCCGATGAGCAGCCCGAAATTCAATCCCACCAGAGAAAGGCCCACGGCATAATAGACGCCGAGGATGAGGCACAGCGAGCCCTGTCCACGAATAAAGCCAGCAATGGTGCTGTCCATATCACGGGCAATCTGGCGCACGGTTGCCACGTGGTCACGCGGTATCCAGCTGTCGACCTTTTCGATCATGCGATCCCAGTCGAGCAGCAGGTAGAACGCCACGACCGGTGTCACCACCAGAAGCGAGATCACGTCGACCAGCGATTTGCCGGAATTCCAGATTTGCGTCAGCAGCGTGCCGATGAAGCCCGCACCTTCGGTCAGCAGTTTGGAGAAGTTTTCCTTCACCGTATCGATCTGCGAGCTGACCCAGCCCGGAAGCAGATTGGTATCGGCACCGGCAATGAGTTGTTGCAGCGACGAGATATATTGCGGAATACGGGTGATGAACTCCGATGCCTGCGCAACGATCAACGGAATGATGATGATCAACGACAACGCAAACAGCAGCACGAAGGACACGAGGATCATCACGCTCGCCATCATCCGGCTCAAACCCCGACGCTCCAGCCAATCGGCGATGGGATCGAGGAAATAGGCGAGCGCCATGCCTGCCACGAAGGGCAGCAGAATGGAGCTGAAGACCATCAGGAACACGACGAAAAATACGAGAGCGCCCAGCCAGAAAAAAATCTGGCGTCTCAGGTTAAGGCCTCTGATATGTGGTTGCATCGTCTGCTCCTTTGAGCGCCTGTGCTCATAACGCCGTGGTTAGGAGATAGGATGCGTGGACCGGACTGGTCAAGTGTGGCACCGTTGCCAAATTCGTCACGGCTGACCTTTCCCATAACAATACGGCTAAAACAGCCAAAAGGCGTGAAAAACATGCCTTTTGCCGCACTCATACTTGCATCGTCACCCGTCTCATGCGAATGGCGACGCCAAACGGAACCAGTGGAGACGAGAGCCATGAGCCAGTCGGGCAAGAACGGTCTTACCTACAGCGATGCAGGCGTGGATATCGACGCCGGAAACCTGATGGTCGAGAAAATCAAGCCAGCCGTACGCTCCACCCGTCGCCCCGGCGCGGATGGTGAAATCGGTGGCTTCGGCGGCCTGTTCGATCTGAAAGCCGCTGGCTTCACCGACCCGGTTCTGGTCGCCGCCAATGATGGCGTCGGCACCAAGCTCAAGATCGCCATCGACGCCAACTACCATGACACTGTCGGCATCGACCTCGTCGCCATGTGCGTCAACGATCTCGTGGTGCAGGGCGCAGAACCGCTGTTCTTCCTCGACTACTTCGCAACCGGCAAGCTGGATCCGGATCAGGGTGCAGCCATCGTCACCGGCATCGCCGCCGGTTGCCGCGAATCCGGCTGTGCGCTGATCGGCGGCGAGACCGCCGAAATGCCGGGCATGTATTCGGATGGCGATTACGATCTCGCAGGCTTTGCAGTCGGCGCTGCCGAACGTGGCCAGCTTCTGCCAGCGGGTGACATTGCCGAAGGTGATGTCATTCTGGGCCTTTCCTCTTCGGGCGTTCACTCCAACGGCTTCTCGCTGGTGCGCAAGATCGTTTCTCTCTCCGGCCTCGGCTGGGATGCCCCGGCCCCCTTTGCCGAGGGCAAGAAGCTCGGCGAAGCGCTGCTTACGCCGACGCGCATCTATGTAAAGCCGCTTCTGAAGGCGATCCGCGAAACCGGCGCTCTGAAGGCCTTGGCGCATATCACCGGCGGCGGCTTCCCAGAAAATATTCCGCGCGTTCTGCCAAAGCATCTGGCCGCTGAGATCAATCTCGAGGCCATCAAGGTGCCCGCTGTCTTCTCATGGCTTGCCAAGACCGGCGGCGTTGCCCCCAACGAAATGCTGCGCACCTTCAACTGCGGCGTCGGCATGATCGTCGTCGTGTCCCCCGAGAACGCTCAGACGGTCACCGACGCTTTGACGGCCGAAGGCGAAACCGTTTTCGCACTCGGCCGCATGGTCGCTCGTGCGGAAGACGCACATGGCACGATCTACAAGGGTACGCTCGGCCTATGAGCACCGCCCCTGCCCGCAAGCGCGTCGTCGTTTTCATCTCCGGCAGCGGCTCCAACATGATGGCGCTGGCCCAGGCGTGCCAGGCCCCGGATTTTCCGGCCGAAATCGCTTGCGTCATCTCAGACAAGGCAACGGCTGGCGGCCTTGCGAAAGCGCAGAGTCTCGGCATTCCCACCCTCGTTTTCGAGCGCAAGACCTATTCCAGCAAGGCCGAGCACGAAGCCTCCATTCTGGCCGCGCTGAGCGAAATCGCCCCTGACATCATCTGCCTCGCAGGCTACATGCGCCTGATCTCCGGCGATTTCATCTCGCCTTATGAAGGCCGGATCATCAACATCCACCCATCCATCCTGCCTCTCTTCCCCGGCCTTCACACCCATGAACGCGCCATCGAAAGCGGCATGAAGATCACCGGCTGCACGGTCCATTTCGTCACCGAGGGCATGGACGAAGGCCCGGTCATCGGCCAGGCGGCAGTGCCAGTTCTGGTCAGCGATAACGCAGACACCCTCGCCGCCCGTGTTCTGACCGTGGAACACCAGCTTTATCCTATGGCGCTCAAGCTTCTGGCCGAGGGCAAAGTACGGATGGAGGGAGGCAAGGCCGTGCGCGGTGAAGATGCCTGCGACGTTGGGCAGCAGCTGATTTCTGCATAAAACCTCAGACTTGGCCAACCGCTTGACCAAGCGCCCTCGGACTTGATAACTTCAGTGTGAAATGGAGTTCTTGAGCCATGACGCTCACGGTAAAAGTTGGCGAAGCAAAAACACATCTTTCCGAGCTTCTGGCGAAAGTCGAAGCCGGTGAAGACGTGATCATCGCACGCGGCGACGAGCCCGTCGCCCGACTGATAAAGGCGAACGATACCCAAGAGCGCCGGCGAATGCTGGATGCTTTGCGGACAGAGAAAGCACAGCGATCGATCGTCAGCGCCGACGAAATCCAAGCCTGGAAAAACGAAGGCAGGCATTAATGCCATTCGTTGTTGATGCATCCATTGTCGCCGCATGGTTCTTGCCAGATGAGACAAATGACGCCGCAGACAAAGCGCTGGATATGCTCGAAACAGACGACGCTTTCGCGCCTGACCTTCTATCCCATGAACTCCGAAATATCCTGCTATCGGCAGAGAAGCGAAAACGCATAGATCAGGATGCGATCTTCTCGATCCTTTTGCGCTTCACCAACCTACCTCTAACCCTCGTCAGCGGCGGCGATCAAATCACCATCATGCGGCTGGCGAAAAAGCATTCGCTGTCCGCTTACGACGCGGCCTATCTGGCACTCGCCGTATCACGCGCCATGCCACTGGCCACAAGCGACAAGAAGCTCGCCGATGCCGCAGCTGCTGAGAACGTGGCATTTGCCTGACTTTACTTAAAACTCACAACCGCTCGCGATTGAGCATCGCCCATTGCAGCAAAATTATCGTCTTCGCGTCGGTGATTTCACCCGTCGAGATCATGCCGAATGCTTGGTCGAGCGGAATGGAGAGAACCTCGATGTCCTCGCCTTCCGTTGCCAGTCCACCGCCAAGTCCGGCTTTTTCGTCTAGATCGACGCGCGCGTAAAACAGTCCGACTTTCTCCGTCAGCGTACCTGGGCTCGCGTAGGTCTGGAAAAGATATCGAACGTCGTTCACGGCATAACCGGTTTCTTCCATTGCCTCGCGGCGGATGGCTTCGTCGGGCTGGTCGTCATCGATCAAGCCTGCCGGTACCTCCAGCATGAAACTTGGATCGCCATTCACGAAGGCCGCGGGGCGGAACTGGCGGACGAGAACCACCGCATTTTTGTTCGGGTCGAAAAGCAAAATGGCGGCAGCACTGCCGTGGTCGTGCACTTCGCGATCGATGCGGATCACACGTCCATCCGGCATTTTTTGGTCGAAGACCAATGTCTGAAGGTGAACGAACCGCTTCCAGACGGTTTCTTTCGAGACCAGCTTCACCCGATCCTCGTCAGCAATACGGACCACAGTGCTATCAATCGATTGGGTCATAAAAATCCTGCAACTCTCTCAGGCCTTGTTCAGCCAGACCTTATTGTCGTGAAAAGCGGCCCCGCCATAAGGCGCGACGGCATCGCCGCCAGTCAGAATATTGATACCCTCACCATCCATATGCGACTTGTTGGGCCACAGCCCTTCGGCAATCAGCACGCCCGCTTTCGCCCCGTCAACGATCTTGGCATGAATGCGCAGTTCTCCACGCGCATTGCCAATCCGCACGATATCGCCATCGACAATATCAAGACGTAGCGCATCGGCAGGACAGATCATCACCTCCGGGCGACCTTCCTTCTGAACAGACGTCTTCGTCTCCGCAAAGGTCGAGTTCAGGAAGTTGCGGGCGGGCGATGTCGCCAGACGGAACGGATGCTGGGCATCGGCCACTTCGATAACATCCACCTGATCGGGGAACTTCGGTAGCTTAGCGACCGGTCCCATGACCGGCACATTCTTCGGCGGTTTGTTGGGGGATGGGCCGCTCTGCCAATCCGGGCTGAAGCGGAATTTTCCGTCCGCATAGCCGAAGCCTTCGAGATAATGCGCAACTTCGAACGGCGGCTGCGCATCGATCCATTTCTCTTCGGCAAGACTATCGAAATCGCCCCATCCGCCGGGGTTCAGAATGAGATCGATATGCTCGCGCTCCGTCATGCCGAAGCCCGGCATATCAGAGACGCCGAGGCGCTTTGCCAGTTCCTCGATGACGAAGAGATTGGTACGAACGGTCTCAGGCGGCTCCACCAGTTTTGGGCCGAGCAGAATGTGGTTTTGGCCACCGGCGCGGTAGATGTCGTCATGTTCGAGGAACATGGTGGCGGGCAGCACGATGTCGGCCAGTTCCGCCGTCTCGGTCATGAACTGCTCATGCACGGCAACGAAGAGATCGTCGCGCAGGAAGCCCTGCTTTACCAGCCGCTGCTCGGGGCAGACATTGACCGGATTGGTGTTCTGAATCAGCAGCGCCGTTACCGGCCCGCCATAGCGCAAAGCCTCGGCATCGCCGGTCAGCACACGACCGATCTGCGATTGGTCGAGCTGGCGCACATTGGGATCGGCATAGGCGGTGCCCATCAGTTCCGCCTTGTTCAGCCGGAAGATGTCGCCATTGTTGTGAAACGCGCCGCCGCCCTCATACTGCCAGGAGCCGAGCACAGTGGCGATGGACAATGCCGCATGCATGGCCACCGCGCCGTTGCGCTGGCGGGCGAAACCGTAGCCTAGGCGGAAAAAGCTCTTCTGCGTGGTGCCGACGAGCTTTGCGAAAGCCTCGATTTCCTCGACCGACAGCCCGGTAATATCAGCGGCCCATTGCGGTGTCTTGGATGCAAGATGCGCTTCCAGCCCCGAGGGATCATCCGCAAATTTCGCCATATAGGCGCGGTCGGCATAGCCATCGCGGAAGGCAATGTGCATCACAGCGCAGGCAAGGGCCGCATCCGTGCCGGGACGCACGATCAGCTTCATATCCGCCTGTTTCATGGTCGGATTGTCGTAGATATCCACGACCACGATCTTGGCACCACGTTCCTTGCGAGCTCTGATGGCGTGGGTCATGACGTTGACCTGCGTGGCCACCGCATTGGTGCCCCAGATGACGACGACATCGGCTTTTGCCATCTCGCGTGGGTCCGGGCCACGAAGCGCACCGGTGCCCATCACATAACCGGTCCAGGCCATGTTGGTGCAGATCGAGCCGAAGAAGCCGGAATATTTCTTGGCGTGGCGCAGCCGCTCTATGCTGTCGCGCTGCACCTGCCCCATCGTCCCGGCGTAAAAATACGGCCAGATAGCTTCAGCGCCATGCTTAGCTTCCGCCTTGACGAAAGCGTCGGCAATCTCATCGAGCGCGTTCTCCCAGTTGATCTCTTGCCAGTCGCCTGCGCCCTTGGCACCCTTGCGGCGCTTTGGCGTCAGCAAACGGTCCGGATGGTAGATGCGCTCCGAATAGCGCGCCACCTTGGCACAGATAACGCCCGCCGTGTAAGTGTTGGCATTGGCACCCCGCACACGGCCGATTCGACCATCGGCGGTGATGTCCACCTCCAGCGCGCAGGCGCTTGGACAGTCGTGCGGACAGACGGTGTGACCGATGCTGACAGCACCAGTCACGGCTTTGGTGGAAATCGGGGTCGCATCATTCATGACTTTTGTATATTGCAAAGGCAATGCGGCCAAAAGGGCCAAGTGACGACCATCAAGAATATTCATAAAAGGCATCGGCGCGCATGAACTATCGGCACATATACCACGCAGGCAATTTTGCCGATGTTCTCAAACATGCGGTCATGGCGCGGCTCGTGCGTTATCTGCAAAACAAGGACAAGGCGTTCCGCGTTCTCGATACCCATGCGGGCATCGGCCTATACGATCTGTCCTCCGTGGAAGCGCAGAAAACCGGCGAATGGCAGACCGGCATCGGCAAGCTGCTGGACGCGGACCTGCCGCCAGCGGTGGCGGAACTGCTGGAGCCTTATCTGACAGCGGTCAGAGAACTCAATCCTGATGGCGGCATCCAGTTTTATCCCGGCTCGCCAAAGCTGGCGCGCATGCTGTTTCGCCCGCAGGACCGGTTGTCGGCCATGGAACTGCACCCGGATGATTTCCGTGCGCTGTCCCGTCTGTTTGAAGGTGACTATCAGGCGCGCGTGACCGAACTCGATGGCTGGCTGTCGCTTGGTGCGCATTTGCCGCCCAAGGAAAAGCGCGGCCTCGTGCTGGTCGATCCGCCATTTGAAAAAGACAACGAATATGAGCGGCTGGCCGAAGGTTTCCACAAGGCCTATCGCCGGTTTTCGACAGGCACCTATTGCCTGTGGTACCCGCTGAAAAAAAGCGCTCCAATCAAGGACTTCCACGAGCTTCTTCAGTCATACGAGATACCGAAGATGCTGTGCGCCGAGCTTTCCGTGCGCAGCGACCGGGTGGAAGGCCTCAGCGGCTCCGGCTTGATCATCGTCAACCCGCCCTTCACGCTGAAGGAGGAGTTGCACACGATTTTGCCGGTGCTGAGAGCCACGATGGCGCAGGATCGGTATGCCTCCCACCGCGCATTCTGGCTGCGCGGCGAGTAGCTGCGCTACTTCAGTTCCGCCTGCCGCTCTTCCCGCTCCGCCACGGCCAGTTGCGACCTCTCGAAAAAGAGGATGATGAACAGGCCGATGATGAACGGAATGATGAGATAGAACAGGCGGAACACCAGCAGCGCTGCGATAACGTCTGCAGGGTTCATGTCCGGCAGGCCGGTAACGAACACCAGTTCCAGCACCCCCAGCCCGCCGGGGGCGTGCGATATCAGCGCTGCGGAAAACGATATCAGGAAGATGCCGAGAATCACCATGAAGCCAGGATTTCCGGCTTCCGGAAGGGCGAAGTAGATGATGCCAGCTGCGCCCAGCAGTTCGATTGGGCCAATCACCAATTGCTGTATGACGAGGTGCGGCGCCGGGTAGAACAGCGTGAACGAGCCTATTCTCAAAGGACGAAGTTTGAACAGGCTACCGAGCAGATAAAGGCCAGCGATTCCCAGCAGAACAACGCCTGTCGTCGCAGAGGCCTCGACGGGCAGAACGCCGACGAAGCGTTCGGTTATCTCAGGCTCGTACACCAGAATAAAGCCGACGAGCATGATGGTGCCGATGGCGAAGGTAAATGAACACAGGGCCACCAGCACGCCAATTTCCGAAACGCTGAGCCCTTTGGACGTATAGGCACGGTAGCGCACGACGGCACCTGAAAAGACCGATGCACCGACATTATGCGACAGCGCGTAGGTGGTGAACGACGTCAGCGTGATGAAGACCCAGCCAACTTTACGCTTGAGATGTTGCAGGGCAATCCGGTCATATCCTGCCAGTGCGGCATAGGCCACGAGTGTGCAAAGTCCTGACATCAGCCAGTGGTGGGGATTGATGGCGGCGAGACTGCCCCAAACGTCGTCCAAGGAAAGGTGTTTCAGTTCCTTGTACAGCAGCCAGACGGAAAAACCGATGGTTGCCACGCCCACGACGGGCCAGATGTATTTTTTCAATTTCATACGGACATGCCTGGACTGACTCCCCATCCGGACAGCGTGGCCTTTTGCCGGATTCGCTGAGCTTATTCGTTATACAAGCTCCGTTTCAACTAAGACTATCACCCATGGTTCATTTTTCGGTCGCCTGTTTGCCACAGTGGCGGGATGGTATAAAACCCGATACCGATCAAGACTTCGTCATCGCGGCCACGGAAAGATAATTGACCCAATGAAACAATATGCCGGTTTTATTGCATTGGGTGCACTTTCACTGGCTGCGGCAGGGTGGTTTATGTTTGCCGATCAAAAGCAAGAGACCCCACGAAAGCCGATCACCATTTCGGCAACTGCGCCGTCACCTATGCAAACGCCGCAGCCGCCGGTTGGTTCAGGCTTTGATTTTTACGTGCTGTCACTGTCGTGGTCGCCGGCGTTCTGCGCCAGCGATGCCGGTCAGAACAGCCGCCAGCAATGCGGCGGTGATCGGAAGTACGGGTTCATCGTCCACGGCCTGTGGCCACAGAATGAAAGTGGCTATCCCGAATTCTGCGGCAAGGACAAACAGGAACGTGTGCCTGATAGCCTTGGTAGCAGCATGTTCGACATCATGCCGTCCATGGGCCTCATCGGCCACCAATGGCGCAAGCACGGATCGTGCAGCGGTCTGTCGCAAAAGGATTATCTCGATACGATTCGCGCCGCCTATCAGCGCGTCAATCTGCCCAAAGACTTATCATCCGGCACCAGCAGCAAGACGCTCTCCGCAGATGCCGTCGAAACGGCCTTCATTGCTGATAATCCGGGCATGACGAAACAAGGTCTCGCAATCAGCTGTGACGGGCCAAGGCTGGAAGAAGTCCGCATCTGCATGAACAAGGACCTCGGCTTCCGCAGTTGCCCGGAGGTAGACCGCAAAGGCTGCCGTTCAAACACCACTGAAATCATACCCATCCGCTAAACCCCTAGAGGTAGAATATCCATGGAATTGCTTTACTCGCCCGCCTCCCCCTATTCCGCGAAAGTCCGCATGGCCGCGCGTTATCTCGACATCGACCTGACCAGCGTCAGTGTCGATACCAACGCCCAGCCAGCAACGTTGATGGACAACAATCCCTTGGGCAAAATCCCGGTGCTCATTCTGGATGAAGGCGGCTCGGTCTATGACAGCGTCGCCATCATGCATTATCTGGACCGTCTTTCGGGCGGCAAGCTTTACCCGAAAAAGGGAGAGAAGCGCACGGAGGCCGAAATTCTGGAGGCGCTGTGTGACGGCATCATGGATTGCCTTCTGGCCATCGTCTATGAGCGCCGCTCCCGCCCAGAGGACAAAGTCCACCAGCCATGGATCGACAAGCAGTGGGGTAAGGTGGTCAAAGGTCTGGACTATCTGAATGCTAACCTGCCAAAAACAGGCAAGAAGCTGCACGGCGGTCACTTCGCGCTTGCGGCGATGATCGGTTATCTCGATTTGCGTTTTGCAGGCGAGTGGGCTGATGGCCGCAAGACGCTGGCGGAATGGCCGAACGCATTCGGCAAGCGCTTCAAGGATTATGCCGAGATGAGAGCGCCAGACTAAGACAGAAAAAAGGGGACGGTTTTAACCGTCCCGCTACATCTGCTTTTTGCCACCGTAAAACAAAAACGAAAAAAGCCGGGGCGAACCCCGGCTTCTAACATTCATCCCAGATGGGATTAGAACTTTACGCCGATACCAGCCTTAACGCTGTGATCGTCGAAGCCGCGAGATACGGTTCCTGTGTCAAGCGTGAAGTCCTTGTTCTGGTAGTCGCTGTAACGGTATTCGACGCGAGCCGTGATGTTGTTGGTCACCATGGCTTCTACACCGGCACCAACTGTGTAGCCGAGTGCTGTTGCGTTGTCGTCTGACGTGGAGTTGCTAACCTTCTGGTCAGAGATCGCCAGACCACCTGTACCGTAGAGCAGGAACGGGTTCATGTCGTAACCAACGCGGGCACGGATCGAACCGTTGACGCCCTGCTTGCCTTCGAGAGACTCGCCGAGGTTGCCAACGCCAGCAGAACCCTTTTCGTCACCGTAGTTAACATCGGCTTCCGCGCCGTATACGATCTGGCCGCTCTGCCAGTTGTAACCACCGTAGAGACCACCACCAAAGCCGTCGGCGTCACGATCGCCGCCATTGCCGGTGAATCGGCCCCAATCGTAGTTACCGGTGGCACCGAGGTAAGCGCCAGACCAGTTGCTGATCGGTGCTGGCTGCTCGTAAGCGACAGGTGCCTGCGGCACTTCGTTCACAGCGTCGGCTGCCTTTGCTGCCGAAAACGCCGCAGCTGCCATTGTGGTCGCCATAAGTGTTGCAACGATAGTACGCATGCTATTCTCCTTTTCATACCCGCGGGGTGCTCAAACACTTGTTCCCAAACGCGGTGTAAAACAGTTTGTTCCCTTGCCCGACTGATGATCAAAATGATGGGTGATTGAGGAGATCAAAAAGCCAAAATGTGAATTGATTGGGGCAGCGACGTGACGGAAATGGGACGTTGCTAAAATGACACAAAAATCTATTAAGGATAATGAGCCGTTAACTTGAGAAGAGCGGCTTTTTACATGTATTTAAATTAAATTACTTCGCATGCATCGGGCGGGGATAATTCTGTATAATCAACCCTCACGCTGTGCAAAACTCGCCCTTTGGACTTATATCCTTGGTTATATGAGACATCAGCAGGGCGTAGATCAGCTTTGAACGAGATTATACCAAAAACCGTACTGATTACCGGGGCTGCGCGTCGCATGGGCCGCGCAATAGCGCAGTATCTTGCTGCAGAAGGCTTCGCGATTGGCCTGCATGCGCGCTCTTCGCTCAATGAAGCGGAGGATTTCGCTAAGACAATAAGGCAAAAAGGTGGAAAAGCGGCCGTTGTGCAGGCGGACCTCGAAAATGCGGCCTCGACGGAAAAACTGATGGAAAGCGCAAATTCGGCGCTTGGCCCCATCGGAGTCCTCGTCAATAACGCATCCGTGTTCCGTCATGACAGCGCCGATGAGTTCGATTCGTCGGCATTCGATGCACATTTTGCCGTCCATGTCCGCGCGCCCTCCATTCTGGGAGCCGCGCTGGTGCGGCAATTGCCGACGGATGCGTCGGGCCTCATCGTCAATATCATCGATCAGCGCGTTTTGGCGCTCACGCCCCGTTTCTATTCCTACACGCTGTCGAAATCCGCCATGTGGACGGCCACAAAAACCATGGCGCAGAGCTTTGCGCCGCGCGTACGCGTCAACGCCATCGGCCCCGGCCCGTCCTTTAAAAGTGAAAGACAGGAGCCTGAGCACTTTCAGGCGCAGATCGACGCCCTTATATTAAAGCGTGGGCCGCAACCGGACGAGTTCGGTCGGACCATTCGCTTTTTGTATGACACGCCGTCGATGACCGGCCAAATGATCGCACTGGATGGTGGCCAGCACCTTGGCTGGGAAACCCCAGATGTGGCGGAGATACCTGAATGAACGGAAAGAAGCTGCCCGATGGCGGTGTTCTCTTCGATGACAACGACGATGATGAAGACGATGTGGCCCCCTCCACTCTCGAGGTAGCAGGGGAATACTCGGCTGCGTCCATGGACTGGAATGCGGGCTGGAAAAACGAATCCGGCCTCAAGGGCATGGATCTCATCGGCGAGTTCGTCAAACACCTGCCCAACAGCCCCGGCGTCTACCGCATGTTCAATGATGCCGGCGACGTGATGTATGTCGGCAAGGCGCGCTCATTGAAGAAGCGCGTCGGCAACTATGCGCAAGGCCGTTTCCATTCCAACCGCATCGGCCAGATGGTGCGGCTCACGACCCATATGGAATTCGTGACCACGCGCACGGAAATCGAAGCGCTGTTGCTGGAAGCCAACCTCATCAAGCGTCTGCGTCCGCGCTACAATGTCCTGCTGCGCGACGACAAGTCCTTCCCTTATATTCTGATTACCTCAGACAATCGCGCGCCCGCCATCTTCAAACATCGCGGCGCACGCGCACGCAAGGGCGATTATTTCGGGCCTTTCGCCTCCGCCGGTGCCGTCGGCCGCACGATCAATTCGCTGCAACGCGCCTTCCTCATCCGCACCTGTACCGACAGCGTGTTCGAAAGCCGCACCCGCCCCTGTCTTCTGCACCAGATCAAGCGCTGTTCCGCCCCCTGCACCCACGAGGTCAGCGATGAGGGTTACGCCGAATTGGTGCAAGAGGCGAAGGACTTCCTCTCAGGCAAGAGCCAGAGCGTGAAGGCGACGATCGCCTCCCAGATGAACGAGGCGTCTGAAGACCTCGATTTCGAACGCGCAGCGATCTACCGAGACCGGCTGGCGGCACTTTCGCATGTGCAGAGCCATCAGGGTATCAATCCCGCCGGCATCGATGAAGCGGATGTGTTTGCCATTCACCACGAAGGCGGTGTCTCCTGCATTCAGGTGTTCTTCTTCCGCACCGGGCAGAACTGGGGCAACCGTGCCTACTTCCCGAAGGCCGATCCCTCGCTTCCCGGCTCCGAGATTTTGAACGCCTTTCTGGCGCAGTTTTACGATGACAAACCTGTGCCAAAGCAAATCCTGTTGTCCGAGACGGTAGAGGAACAGGAACTGTTGGCCGCAGCCCTTGGCGAGAAGGCCAACCATAAGGTCACGATTTCCGTGCCACAACGCGGTGAGAAGAAGGATGTGGTGGCTCACGTTCTGGGCAACGCGCGTGAGGCGCATGGCCGCAAGTTGGCGGAAACATCGTCGCAGGCCCGGCTTCTAAAGGGCTTTGCCGAGACCTTCGCCCTGCCCTATGTGCCACGCCGTGTCGAAATCTACGATAACTCGCACATGATGGGCACCAATGCCGTGGGCGGCATGGTGGTGGCGGGGCCGGATGGCTTTACCAAAGCCCACTACCGCAAGTTCAACATCAAATCGACCGACATCACACCTGGCGACGACTTCGGCATGATGCGTGAGGTGATGACGCGACGCTTCTCCCGTCTGCTGAAGGAAGAGGGAAGACCGGACCGCACACAAGCTGTTTCGCCGGAAGATGCCGCCGACATGCCCTTCCCGGCATGGCCGGATGTCATCCTCATCGATGGTGGCCAGGGCCAGATATCGGCGGTGCGCACCATTCTAGACGAGCTCGGCATTCGCGATTGCGTCACCGCCATCGGTGTAGCGAAAGGCGTGGACCGTGATGCGGGGCGTGAGCGGTTCTTTACCGATACGCGCAGCGATTTCTCGCTGCCGCCACGAGACCCGGTGCTGTACTTCATCCAGCGCATGCGCGATGAAGCCCACCGTTTTGCCATCGGCTCCCACCGCGCCCGCCGCAAGAAGGAATTGATCAAGAACCCGCTGGATGAGATCAGCGGCATCGGCCCCGGTCGCAAACGCGCGCTGTTACAGCATTTCGGCACGGCAAAGGCTGTGTCGCGCGCGGCCTTGAGCGACCTTATGGCCGTCGGCGGCATTTCCGAGACGGTGGCGCGGATGGTTTACAATCACTTCCACGAGAGCGGCAAAGACTGATGCCCGTGCTTTCGGGCCGCACCCGCAAAAAAACATAATAGGGTGTTGACGCTTGCCTCTTAGGGCTGCATCAACGCTGCATACAGACTGACAGGTTTCCCCATGGCTTCGCGCGCATACAACATCCCGAATCTTTTGACCTATGGCCGCATTCTCGCGGTTCCGGTCATTGTTTTGTGTTTCTTCATCGAAGGAAAGCTCGAAAGTTCGGATTTCGCGCGCTGGACGGCGCTGTGGCTGTTCATCATCGCCTCGCTGACGGATTTTCTCGATGGCTATCTCGCGCGCATCTGGAACCAGACGTCGAATATCGGGCGCATGCTGGACCCTATCGCGGACAAGCTGCTGATCGCATCGATTCTTCTGCTGCTGGCCGCAGACGGCACCATTGCCGGCTGGTCGCTCTGGGCCGCCATCACCATTCTCTGCCGTGAAATTCTGGTGTCCGGCCTGCGTGAATATCTCGCGGCGCTAAAGGTTTCCGTCCCCGTCACGCAGATCGCCAAATGGAAAACCACCATCCAGATGGTCGCCATCGCGTTTCTTCTCGCCGGTCCGGCAGGCGATCAGGTCCTACCCTACACCACCGAAATCGGCATCACCCTGCTGTGGATTGCGGCGGCGCTGACGATTTATACCGGCTATGATTATTTCAAGGCTGGCCTCAAGCACATCGTGGACTCGGAATAATGGTCCATATCGTTTATTTCGCCTGGGTGCGGGAGCGAATCGGAAAATCTGAAGAGGATATCGACCTGCCCGCCGACATCACGACCGCGCGGCAATTGATCACCTATCTCACCACGCTGGGTGAGGAATACGAAGCAGCCTTCGAATTCCCCGATGTCATCCGCGTTGCGGTCAATCAGGAACATATCGACCACGACGAAAGCATCCTCGGCGCGCGAGAAATCGGCATCTTTCCGCCTATGACGGGCGGTTGAAGACAATGGGTGGGCTCGCCCCCTTCTCCTTCTCCCTCATTCCTGTGCTTGTCACAGGAATCCAGTGCGCCCAAGTCTTTGGGCGCGAAAAAAGCTCCCTTCACGGCGTAGACACGGCGTGGCTGGATTCCTGTGACAAGCACAGGAATGAGGGAGTGGGTGGTACAGACCGCGTCCACTCTTGGACAATCGAGCAAAAATGCACCCCGTCCGAATTGGCCAGAAGATGATGACCATCGAACCGACCATCCGCGTGCAGGCAGAAGATTTCGATGCCGCTGCCGAGACCAGATTGCTGACGCAGACAGACAAGACCATCGGAGCCGTCGTGACCTTTGCCGGCCTGTGCCGTGACGATGGCGGCGCACTTTCAGCGCTGGAACTGGAGCATTATCCCGGCATGGCAGAAGCCGAAATGCTGCGCATCGGCAAGCTCGCCATCGAGCGCTTCCAGCTTCTCGGCCTCACCGCCATCCACCGCTATGGTAAGATCGCAACCGGAGACAACATCGTCCTCGTCATAGCCGCATCCCGCCATCGGCAAGCAGCCTTCGACGGCGCGAATTTCGTGATGGACTATCTCAAGACCTCCGCGCCCTTCTGGAAGAAGGAGCATGGCAAGGACGGAAAATCCGGAGAGTGGATTACCGCCAAGGATGCAGATGATACGGCGAAAGACAAATGGCGCTAGGGCGCATCCCGCTCGCGTCTCATGACGATCAGCCATAGAATCAGCATCGTCAGCACCGCTGCATCCCGCCACGCGACCGGGCCGTAAGCGGCCCAGAATGTTTCGGCAAAGCCGATGGCCGCCGCTCCTACCGCGCATTTGAGCGGGCTGGTATATCCACCCGCAGCTGAGATCAGCACCACTTTCAAGCCGAAGACCAGCCCAGCGCCGAAATCCATATTGCCATAGTAGAAGGTGGCGAGCACACCGCAGATCGACGCAAACAATGCCGCCGCGCAATAGGACACCAGAAACACCCGCCTTGCATTGACCCCGAGCAACGACGCAGCGAATGCGTCTTCCCCTACGGCTTTCCAGTATCTCCCGGCATTGGTTTTTTGCAGGACGACGTATCCTCCAGCAACCAGTGCCAGAAACGCTGCAGAATTTATGAGCTGCATCGGCGTGGTCGTGACGGCGAAATCCGCGTTGCGCCAGACGTAAATAGTATCGTTCAAAATGGGCGGCAGCCAAAGGGAGCGCGTGCCTGCCGCCAGCCGCGCGCTTTCCATCAGCGCAATGAGCGCGCCGATGGATGCGACTGTAACCGCATTGGGCGACGCACTGGCCAGCGGACGCATCACGCCCCGACCGATAAAGAACCCGGCCCAGAGCCCGCCAAGAACGCCCGCTGCTGCCCCAAGCGCCAAAGTCGCAGGCAAGATCAGCCAGAGCTGGTTCCAACCAAAATCCGCGAACAACAGACATGTGAGACCGGCAAAAGCGAAGATCGCACCGTAGGTGACATCTGCTCGCTTGGTTATGGCAAAGGCGATGGCATAACCAAAGGCCAGAGCCGCATAGAGCGAAGCCACCGGAACCGCGTTCAAAAGCTGTTGCAGAAAATATGCCACGCCCAACCCTCACCCGCATTTATTATAACTGGTAAAACACTTTTTGACAGTTATAATTGCAGCATGACGTTTAGCTGGACACCACATCGTTTCGTTGGAGGAGCTTTGGCGCTTGATGTCGCCAACAGCGTCATTCTGCGGTTTGACCCCGAGAAATCAGTGGATCGCTTTGCGGTGCCGGAACAACTGGACAGTTTTTGCGAGGCGGCGACCAGGCTGTCGGCGGAACGGGACACTTTCCCTGTACTCACCGCGCCCTCCTCTTCAAAGCATTTGATCGATCTGCGCGAAGCGACGGACCGATATTTCCGGCAACTGATCGAAACAGGGCAGGACGAAAACAACCTGCTGGCCGACCTTCTCACCGCCTCTGCCACGGCCCTTAAAAACGCGCCTGCCAAACACAGCCTTGAAGCAGCAACTGCCCGCTCCGTGCTGAACCTCATGGCCGGGCCAAATCGCGCACGTCTGCGGATTTGCGGTCATTGCGGCTGGCTGTTCATAGACCGCAGCAAGAACCGCAGCCGCATCTGGTGCGACATGGCCGTCTGCGGCAATCGCCAAAAGGCGGCCAAACATTACCGGCGCAAACAGGAGACGACGTCTTGAAGACGGTTGTTGCCCTTGCCATCGCTACTCTCTCGCTCTGCGCCTGCCAGCGGGAAGAGCAACGAGAAATCGTCAGCGTTTCCGGCCGCATGTTCGTCTTCAATTACCGCGTGGCAACCGCGACATATCTTGTCACGTTACAGCCGACCGCGCCGATCAGGGAGGGAAGCAGCATCGAAGCCAGCTTCGAAAACCCGCGCGGCGGAGAAGCTTTCACTATCAATGAGCCTCTGTTTCCCAAAAGCCCGAAAATCGTTTTGCAGAGCCCGCCAGTGGAATGCGTAAAAGAAGGCCGTGCCTATAGGGTGACGATACGACTGAAAGCGCCGGACGGGCATGTGATGCAGACCATCGACACGAGCATTACATCCGATACGGACCAGTCGCTGCTGCCCGCAAAGCCGCTGGTGGTTGGGCCACTTTATACGCCCAACCCGGAGGTGTTTAAGGCGGATGGGAGCATGGATATGGGGGCGGCTGCGGGGTGTCCGACTGGCTGAAAAGCTGGTGTTGTGCCGTGTGGCTTACCCCCCTCTGGCCTGCCGGCCATCTCCCCCACAAGGAGGGAGATCAGCTGGGCGCGAACACCCACTTCGATCTCGACATCAGAGATGGCCGAGTGGCCGCCACGAGTCGATCTCCCCACCTGTGGGGGAGATGGCCGGCAGGCCAGAGGGGGGTAAGCCACGCGGCAAAACGCCCGCCGACCAACCAAACACGCACAAAAAAACGGAGCCTCACGGCCCCGTTTTCCAAATCATTTCATCACCTTAAAGCAGCCGTCTCACAAAACGATTCCGCCGCTTCAACACCTGAATCAGCCGACGATTTCGGTTTCTGCGAACCAGTAGGCGATTTCCTGCGCTGCTGTCTCAGGGGCGTCAGAACCGTGAACCGAGTTCTCGCCGATGGACAGCGCGAAGCTCTTGCGGATGGTGCCTTCGTCAGCGTTGGCAGGGTTTGTTGCGCCCATGATTTCGCGGTTCTTGAGGATTGCGTTTTCGCCTTCCAGAACCTGAACGATGGTCGGGCCAGATGTCATGCCGTCAACCAGTTCGCCGAAGAAAGGACGTTCCTTGTGAACGGCGTAGAAGCCTTCGGCTTCGCGCTTGCTCATCCAGACGCGCTTGGACGCGATGATGCGCAGGCCGTTGTCTTCAAATACCTTGGTGATAGCGCCAGTCAGGTTACGCTTGGTTGCGTCCGGCTTGATCATCGAAAATGTGCGTTCAATCGCCATGTGTCCGTATCCTTGTCCTTGAAAGAAAGTGGGCGGTGTTTAACCGCCCGTAGGCCTGAAAACAAGGGGGATGCCCGGATTTGCCTACAGGGGCGGCACATTTCATGCCGCTGTCACACTGCGCCCCCGTGCGCCGTGCAGATCGAGGCAGCGCTCGAACCAGTCGCTCACCGGGTCTTTCTGCCCGAACAAGCCAACACCGGCGGTGACCCGCGCCCATTGCAGCGCACCGAAAACGATGTAATCGGCAAACAACGGACTATCCCCGCCGATGAAGGACTGGAAAGACAACATGCGGCGGATCGGCTCCAGCTTTGCCGGAAAGGCAGCAATCTCTTCCTCCCGGTTCGCCGCGATCTCCTCGATGGATTTACCGAAGAAGGCTTTTCGGCTTTCCCGGAAATACGTCTTGTCCGTCTCGTCCAGCATGTCGTGAATATCGAGAACCGCAATTTTGACGATGGCCGGATGAAGCTGGGTCTGCGACCAGCTTTCAACGAAACGGGCCAGCGATTTTCCGCCCTCCCCGTTGAACAGCGAGGGCGCGTTAGGATATGCGTCATCCAGATAAAGCGCGATGTCGAAGCTATCCTTGATCAACTGGTCGCCATCACGAAGGATCGGCACCAGTTTAGAGAAGCCGTTTTCCACACCCGGAATGGCGGTAAATGCCAGCGGACGCTCCTCGAAATCCAGCCCCTTATGCGCCAGCGAAAGAACCGTCTTCCAGCAATGGGGAGAAAAGGGGCGCGTGTCGTCACTGCCGCAGAGCGAATAGAGGGTTCTGGATGTCATAGCCGGTCCTTCCCTTATGCGAAATTGCGTCCCCATAAAATCAGCGGGTCTGCCAATAATCAAATCATTAAGACTGATGGGAGGCATCACACGCGTACATGATGACACCACTTATAATTGGCACAGTTCATTTATGGTATTTTAAAGTCTCTCGACCAAAACATGGACATAAGGTCAATATTGCCGTGCCGAGCCAGCAGGTAATGTGTGTGGAGATGCGTTGGCATGACAATACCAGCCAGTAACAAAAGCCGGGACACGTCCAGAAGCAGCCTCATCGTCACCAAGATCACGCAGTTCATCACCAAGATGAACCTTGCGCCGCTGCCCCGCAATTACGAGCTGTTCTTTGAAGTTCTTTCTGGGCACAATGCCGCCATGGGCCATGATATTCTGGCACTCGGCAACGCGCCGCAGCAGCATGATATCGACATGATCGGCCACAAGCACAATCTGCCGAGTTTTTCGCGCATGGCCGCGGCCCATGCGACATCGCAAGCAGCTACCGCAATCGAGCAGATATCGGCACGGCTTTCCGCTGCTCTGGAGCGCTCCGAAGCCTTGCTCGCCTCCATATCCAATCACCCCGTATCCGATACGACCCCGGAATATCTGGCGGAACTGCTCCTGGATATTCAGCACGAACAGGCAAGCCTCCACAACTTCGTGCGTCAGGGTCTGGAAAAAATCCGCGAGCAGGAAAGCAACAGTCATAAGCTTCAGGCAGCATCCCTGAAAGATACTCTGACCGCTCTGCCCAACCGCGCCGCGTTTCTGGCAAAGCTCGCCGAAGTTTCCCAAGCTGAGGGTGATACCTCTGTCTGCCTGGTGCTGGTCAATATCGACCGCTTCCGCGAGATCAACGAGAAATACGGCACCATTGCTGGCAACAAGGCGTTGCGGCGCTTGGCAGCCCTGTTCCGCAAGTCGATCAAGAAGGATGACTTTGCTGCCCGCATCGGCGGAAACGACTTCGCATTCCTGTTTTCAGGCGTCTCGCAAAGCACGGCACAAAGCATTGCAGAGCGGCTGCGCCACACCGTTGAAAACCTGCGCTTCGCCACGAAAGAAGGCGATGGCGAGCATCTGACCGTTTCGATGGGCGTTGCCGCGTCCGAAGGCACGGCAAGTGCTGCGGAGTTTTATGGTCATGCAGAGCTTGCGCTTCTTGCAGCCCGCAGCGGCGCACGCAATTGCGTCATTCCCTATTCCAGAGAAGTGGCCCAACGCTCTCGCAACAGCTACCTGATGCAGATCGGCGCATAAACCGTTGAAACTGTGGCTTTCGCGCTCTTGCGTTCAGACATGAGTTCGGCCAAAACGGCGCCATGATTACCATTTCAGACGTTTCCGCCCGTATTGCCGGGCGCTTGCTCCTTGATCACGCCAGTGTCTCGCTTCCCGCGGGCACGAAGGCTGGCCTTGTTGGCCGTAACGGCGCGGGCAAATCCACCCTTTTCCGCATCATCACCGGCGACCTTGGTGCTGAGACCGGCGAGGTCTTCATTCCCAAGAATGCCCGCATGGGACAGGTAGCGCAGGAAGCACCGGCCACGGAAGAAAATCTGATCGACATCGTGCTGGCCGCCGACAAGGAACGCGCCGCACTGATGCTGGAATCGGAGACGGCAACCGATCCGGGCCGCATTGCCGATATCCAGATGCGTCTTGTCGATATCGATGCGCATTCGGCCGAAGCCCGCGCATCCAGCATTCTGGCAGGTCTGGGTTTCGATCAGGATGCCCAGCTTCGCCCTGCCTCGTCCTTTTCGGGCGGCTGGCGCATGCGCGTGGCACTGGCGTCCGTTCTGTTCGCAGAGCCGGACCTGCTGCTGCTCGACGAACCGACAAACTATCTCGATCTTGAAGGCACCTTGTGGCTGGAAGATTATATCCGCCGCTATCCCTACACCGTCATCATCATAAGCCATGACCGCGATCTGCTCAACAACGCCGTCAACGCCATCGTGCATCTGGACCAGAAGAAGCTGACCTTCTATCGCGGCGGCTACGACCAGTTCGAGCGCCAGAAGGCAGAAGCCGACGAGTTGCAGACCAAGGCCAAGGTTAAGAACGATGCGGCGCGCAAGCACTTGCAGAGCTTCATCGACCGTTTCAAGGCCAAAGCTTCCAAGGCCAAGCAGGCCCAGAGCCGCGTCAAGGCGCTGGAGCGCATGGGAACGGTGTCTTCGGTCATCGAAGATCACGTCCAGCCGATCACTTTCCCGGAACCGGAAAAACAGCCCGCGTCGCCCATCGTCGCCATCAATGGCGGTGCGGTCGGATACGAGCCGGGCAACCCGATTCTCAAGGGCCTCAACCTGCGCATCGACAATGATGATCGCATTGCGCTACTGGGCTCCAACGGTAACGGTAAGTCCACCTTCGCCAAATTCATCTCGGGCCGCCTTGCGCCTGAAAGCGGCGATCTGCGGCTGGCACCATCGCTGAAGATCGGCTTCTTCGCCCAGCATCAACTGGATGATCTCGTGCCGGAAGACAATCCGGTCGAGCATGTGCGCAAGCTTATGCCACAGGCACCGGAAGCCAAGGTCCGCGCTCGCGTCGCGCAGATGGGTCTGGCAACGGAAAAGATGGCGACGCCCGCCAAGGATTTGTCGGGTGGTGAAAAGGCACGCCTGCTAATGGGTCTGGCTGCATTCCACGCGCCGAACCTGCTGATCCTCGACGAACCGACCAACCACCTGGACATCGACAGCCGCCGCGCACTGATCGAAGCGCTGAACGATTACAACGGCGCCGTCATCCTCATCTCGCATGATCGCCATCTGATCGAAGCAACCGTCGACCGCCTCTGGCTCGTCAACAACGGTACGGTGACGACGTTCGAAGGCGATATGGATGAATATCGCGATCTGATTGTATCTTCGGGTAAAAAAAAAGACGAAAAAATTGAAGTCGTAGTCGACGGCGCTTCAAAAGCGGACCAGCGCAAGGCGAATGCCGAAAAGCGCGCCTCGCTGGCTCCGCTTCGCAAAAAGATCAACGAAGTCGAATCCTTGACGGCAAAGCTTGAGAAACTGATTCAGGCGCTGGACAAGGAACTTGGCGACCCCACCCTTTACGAAAAGGGCCCGCCAAGGCTGCGCTGAAGGTCAAGGAACGTGGTGAAGCCGCTGCCAAGCTGGCCGATGCGGAAGAGCACTGGCTGATGCTCTCCAGCGAGTATGAAGAGGCGATGGCGGGTTAGTTCTGTCGCCTCTCTATCGAAGTCTCTTTTTCGTAGCGCCTTGGTAACCAGCCATTAACCATAATCGTAGAAATTCTCGGCAGTTTCATTCCTGCATATTCCGAGAATCACCATGGTTTTCCGCCACCTCTCTGCCGCTGCACTCATTGCGGCTTGCCTAACCGGCTGCGCCGGAAAACCACAGCCTGATGGCTCCCTGAAAACCGCATTCGCTGCGACTATGCCTGCTGCCCCATCTGTCAGCGGTGATGCCGTTGCGCTTTCGCCGACGGCATGGATGCATCCTCGCAATCCGAGGGGACTTGCCGGGCGCGACATCTACGTCTCGTCGGTCAAGGACATCGCCTTGGCCAACAAGGAAGTCGTGCTCAGCTTCGATGACGGCCCGGTTCCGGGCAAGACCGAGAGCATTCTGGCAACGCTGGATGAATTCGGCGTGAAGGCGACATTCCTGATGGTCGGCCAGATGGCGCAGGCGCATCCCGAAATCGCCAGAAAGGTCGTGGCTGACGGTCACAGCATCGGCAGCCACACCTTCAGCCATCCCAATCTCAGAGCCATGTCGTTCGATCGCGCTCTTGCTGAGGTGTCGAAGGGATCGAAAGCCGTTGCCACGGCGACAGACACCGAGGCTTCTTTCTTCCGCTTCCCCTACCTTGCCGATAACGGCCGTTTGCGCAGCATGATCTCGGATCGCGGCATGGTCATCATGGATGTGCAGATCGATTCGAAAGACTATTTCAAGGATTCGCCAGCCGTCGTCGCCTCACGCACCATCGCCGCCCTTCGCCATCGCGGCAGCGGCATCATCCTGATGCACGATATCCACAGACGCACCGCCGCCATGTTGCCCGCCTTACTGACGCAGCTGCGCGCGGAAGGCTACAAGGTGGTGCATCTGATTTACAAGAAACCGGCCCATAAACCGCTGCTTGTTGCCTCGCTGGATTGACGAGGAGAAAAGCGTAAAGTCGTGACTGCTGATTTTTTAGGGAATCTCATATGGCACGGCTTTAGCGTCTTGGTTTCTTCTCCCCGTGGGGGAGAAGGTCGCGGCAGCGGGATGAGGGGCAAGGGTCAACGTATCAGGAGGGCTAACCCCCTCATCCGACCCTTCGGGCCACCGTCTCCCCGGCGGGGAGAACCAAGACGCTAAGCCATGCAATTGCGGCTGCCTTTTCCCATCCTGCCGCTCCCGATCAAGTCCAAGCAGAGGCAGCATGTTATCACCCTACAACATTTCAAATCCGCAGCGTCACTACTATAACCGCCACCCTTGCCCACTCCGATGTTTCTGATAGAACTCGATAAAGTAATATTATTCGAGTGAAACATTCAGACGGGTTTTCTTTCATGTCAGCTACCAAGCTCGCCATCGTCGGCGTCGGCAAAATCGTTCGTGATCAGCACCTTCCAGCCATTGCCGCCAATCCGGATTTCGATCTGATTGCCACCGCCAGTCGCCATGGCACGGTGGATGGCGTAGCCTCCTACGGCACCATCGAAGCGCTGCTCGAAGCCGTGCCTGATGTGCAGGCCGTATCGCTGTGCATGCCGCCGCAGTACCGTTACATCGCAGCTTACGCCGCGCTGAATGCAGGCAAGCATGTCTTCCTTGAAAAGCCGCCGGGTGCGACACTGTCCGAAGTGCAGGATCTGGTGCGTCTGGCCGATTCCAAGGGGCTTTCGCTGTTTGCCAGCTGGCATTCGCGTTATGCGCCAGCCGTCGAAGCCGCCAAGAGCTTCCTCGCCTCCACAAAGATCAACAGTGTTCACGTCATCTGGAAGGAAGACGTACGCCACTGGCATCCGAACCAGGAATGGATCTGGCAGGCGGGTGGTCTTGGTGTGTTCGATCCGGGCATCAATGCTTTGTCGATCATCACCCACATCCTGCCACGCGCACTGTTCATCACCAAGGCCACGCTGGAATTCCCTGAGAACCGCGATGCGCCGATTGCCGCAGACATCCACTTCTCGGATGTAACACAAATGCCTGTACATGCCGAATTCGACTGGCTCCAGACGGGCAAGCAGAGCTGGGATATCGTGGCAGAAACCGAAGCCGGTCAGATGGTTCTGTCCGAAGGCGGCGCAAAGCTCTCCATCGCTGGCGAGCAGAAACTGTCCGAACCGGAGCGCGAGTACCCTGCCCTCTACGAACGTTTTGCCGAAATCATCAAGGCCAAGACCTCGGATGTCGATCTGGCTCCACTGATGCATGTGGCCGATGCATTCCTGCTCGGCCGTCACAAATTCGTGGATTCATTCTTCGATTGATCGGTCAGATGGCGCGGCTGACAAAACGGTCGCGCCCATCCTTCTTAGCCTGATATAGCGCTTCATCCACACTTTGCAGCAGCGAAACGCAATCCTGCCCCGCCTGCGGTGCAATCGCGCCGCCAATGCTGAGTGGCGCATTGATGAGGCGACCATCGATGTTGAAGGGCTGGCGGAAGGCTTCAAGCAACCGCTCTGCCAGCTTTGAAATGACATGCGAACCGGCTGGTCGCGGAATGAACACCGCAAACTCGTCCCCACCCATGCGCACCGCAATATCCTCAGAGCGGATGACATCGCGGATGCGGCAGGCAGCCTCATGTAGAACACGGTCACCGACACCGTGGCCCAGCGTGTCGTTGATCGTCTTGAAACCGTCCATGTCCAGATAAAGCGCCCCGAACGTCTCGTTGGACTGCAAGGCGGCATACATCTGCGAATCCACCAGCGCGCTTAGTGCCTTGCGGTTATAGAAACCCGTCAGCGGGTCGGTCATGGCCGCATCGCGCAAGGCGCGCTCGGCAAGGCTCATGGTAAAATTGGCATGTTGTAAGCGCAGCAGCGCCGCTGCCAGAACAGCGAAGCGTTTGAGACTTTCCACTTCGCCTAGTTTCAACTCACGCGGAGACGTGTCGAGAATGCAGAATGCCCCGACCGTCAATCCCGGCTCGAGCTCGATGGGCGCACCGGCATAAAACCGGAATTTCGGCCCGCCTTCGACATAGGGAAAACCACGCAATTCCGGGTGCGCACTCAAATCCGGAACGACAAGGACGTCGTTGGACAAAACGACCCGGGTGCAGATGGAAATATCGCGAGAGCATTCGCTGACCTGAATGCCCGCCTGATGCGCAATCCGCAGCCAGTCCTCATCGACGATATGGATGGCGGCGCGCGCCATGTCGAACACGCCTTTTGCCAGCTCGGAAAGGGCTGCGAGCTCCGGGGTGGGGCCGGACCCAAGAGACAGGATGGACCGGACAGCGACGAGACGCTCTGTCTCGTTGACCGGCCACGGGGCGGATTGACCCATTTCATTCTCCTCGACTGTCGCGCAACGCTCCGTTCGTTGAGTGTTGCATACAGCATTTTTATTAACGCACTACATTAGAAGACTAAACTGAGAAGCCACGCAGAGTTCAATCTTGTTTCGTTGCCTGCTTCTAAAACCGACTGATTCGTAGGTTTTTAATATGATACGCCCCACGCCTCGATCTTCCCACAGGCGGCTTCCTGCTTCAAAAAGCCGTGATATCCGGAGAAAGTGAGCGGAAAGAGTCGCTTATGGCGGTTTTTTCAGGCGAAACTCTGTGTTTTTCACCTTGTTAACGTCTGCGGCGGGGCGTATTCCCACAGGGCTTGGTGAAAGCCAAACGCCCGTACCAATCCGTTGGAGGAGTGGGGTTGCGAGGGAACCTCGGATCTTGACGGGACATATCGCCGCCTGAAAGCCAGCCCTTACGCGGCTTGCCAAGGCCCGCCGATATATCCCTTTGCGGAAAGTTATCATGGACAGCATGCTTCTCAGCCTGGCCCATTTCCTGTCACAGCAGCCTCCTGGCGGCTCAAGATCATGTGCCACCTGTCAGACCGAAATCCTTTGCGCGCCACGTGGGCGAACATGCGTTTCGTCTGACTGCAAAACTTAAACAGTCAGGAACTCTTGATGGTTGATCAACCAAAACCCTTATCCGCACTTTCAAAAATATGGCTGGCACTTCTCGGCCTCGTTATCATCGCTGCGGGTATTTTCTTCGCCTATTTCGGCGGCAAGCTTGCCATGCTGGGCGGCAGCCTCTATTTCATCATTTCCGGCGTCGCCCTTATTCTCGGCGGCCTGCTTATCGCCCTGCGCAAACCGCTTGGAGCGACCGTTTTCGCCCTGGTTTTCATCGGCACATTGGCATGGGCCATCTGGGATGTCGGCTTTGAATACTGGCCGCTGATTTCCCGCCTGCTCGCTTTGACAGTGGGCGCGACAGTCGTTGCGCTTTCCGTTCCCCTACTGCGGCGCTCTGCTGGAAAAACACCGGCCTATGCAGGCTCGTTCATTCTGGCGCTCGTTCTTGGTGCCGCATCGGCCGCCGGCATGGCTGGCATGTTCGTGCCGCACCCAACCGTTGTTGCCAGCGGCGACGTTCCGCCTCTGACGCCGGTTACGGCGCAGACAGAGCAGAAGAACTGGGAACATTACGGCAATACGCCCGGTGGCAGCCGCTTCGTGGCGCTTGATGAGATCAACCGTGATAACATCGACAAGCTCGAGGTCGCATGGACCTACCACACCGGTGATACGCCCATCAGCCCCGGTGGCGGTGGTGCCGAAGACCAGCAGACGCCATTGCAGGTGGGCGACCGCGTGTTCCTGTGCACACCGCACAACAACGTCATCGCGCTGGATGCCGATACCGGCAAGGAAATCTGGAAGAACGAGATCAACGCCAAGTCATCCGTCTGGATGCGTTGCCGTGGCCTCGCCTATTTCGATGCCACGCGCCCGGTCGATCAGCCAAGCGTTCCCGGCTCCACGCCTGTGACGGCAGCAACCGTTGCCGAAGGCGCTCTTTGCCAGCGCCGCATTCTGATGAACACCATCACGGCCGAGCTGATCGCTCTGGACGCCGACACCGGCGCATTCTGCCCGGATTTCGGCACCAATGGCCGCGTTGATCTGAAAATCGGCCTCGGCGATGCGCCGGACCCAAGCTATGTGCTGACCTCGGCACCAACCCTAGCCGGCACCACCGTCGTCGTTGGCGGCCGTATTGCAGACAACGTACAGACAGACATGCCGGGCGGCGTCATGCGCGGCTTCGATGTCATCACCGGCCAGCTGCGCTGGGCGTTCGATCCCGGCAATCCTGACATCACCCTGCTGCCACCTCCAGGCCAGACCTATACGCGCTCCACGCCGAATGTCTGGGCCGCGATGTCCTACGATCCGCAGTCCAACACCGTGTTCATGCCAGTCGGTAGCCCGTCAGTCGATCTCTATGGCGTAACCCGCACACAGCTCGATCACAAATATGGCGCGTCCATGTTGGCGCTGGATGCCTCCACCGGTCGCGAAAAGTGGGTCTACCAGACCGTGCATAACGACCTCTGGGACTTCGACGTGCCCATGCAGCCGTCGTTCATCGACTTTCCGAAGGCCGATGGCACAACGGTTCCCGGTCTCGTGTTCGGCACCAAGGCAGGCCAGCTTTACGTGCTGGACCGCGCCACGGGTCAACCTCTGACCGAGGTTGCCGACGTTCCCGTCAAGCCGGGTAACATCGCGAACGAGCCCTATGCACCAACGCAGAAGCTTTCCGTCGGCATGCCGCAGATCGGCGCGCAGACGCTGACCGAAAGCGACATGTGGGGCGCAACCCCGTTCGACCAGCTTCTGTGCCGCGTGGCCTTCAAGGGCATGCGTTATGATGGCGTCTACACCGTTCCCGGCACCGATCTGGCGCTCAACTTCCCTGGCTCGCTGGGTGGTATGAACTGGGGTGGTATCTCCACCGATCCGACAACCAACACCATCTTCGTCAACGACATGCGTCTTGGTCTGTGGATCCAGATGCAGGAAGCGGCACCGACCACCGCCGTCAACAGCGGTTCGGAAGCCACCAACACTGTCATGGGCGTCGTGCCGATGAAGGGCACGCCTTACGCGGTCAACAAGAACCGGTTCCTCTCGGCACTTGGCATCCCGTGTCAGGAACCGCCCTTCGGCACCATGACCGCCATCGACATGAAGACGCAGAAGATCAAGTGGCAGGTGCCGGTCGGCACTGTCGAAGACACCGGTCCTCTCGGCATCAAGATGGGCCTGCCCATCCCCATCGGCATGCCAACCCTCGGCGGCACCCTCGCCACCCAGGGCGGCCTCGTCTTCATCGCTGGCACACAGGACTACTACCTGCGCGCCTTCAACACGGCGACCGGCAAAGAAGCCTGGAAAGCCCGCCTACCCGTCGGCAGCCAGGGCGGCCCGATGAGTTACAAGTCGCCCAAAACCGGCAAGCAATATGTCGTCATCTCCGCCGGTGGCGCACGCCAGTCCCCGGATCGTGGCGATTACGTGATTGCCTATGCGTTGCCTGGGCAGAAGTAAGACTGCAAGGCATTGAGAAACGGAAATGGCCGGGGATGACCCGGCCATTTTTTTATGATCTTCAAGATGCAGCCCCCTGCGTAAAGCTCCGGCCCTAAGCCTTCTTCTGCCAGCGCCCTTCCGGGGATTGCTGCCAGTAGGTCAGTGTATGGCCCTCGCCTTTCAGCTTTTTCCACTGGGCGCGCGCGCCTTCAAGCTGCGCGGCGTCATAACCGTCGAACATGAAAACGATGCGCTCGTAGCTGTCGATTGGGGGTGGCTCTGCGCCGTCTACGATGAAGCGGACGTTGGCGGCGTTGAGGTTTTCGCCAGATGCGGTCAGCAGGACGGGCTGTTCAGCGGCTTTTTCGGAGAGATCGGTGCCATGCGGCATGAAGCTGTCGTCGCGGAATGTCCACAGATGCACATCGAGCGAATCGCGACGCTCCTCCAGCGAGGTCTGGACCGCGACTTTCCAGCCGCGCTCCAATGACTTTTCAAGAAGCGGTGGCAAAGCGTCTTCCAGCTTCGATTCGGTCAGATGGTAAAACAGTATCTCCGTCATCGTCGTGCCAGTAGCGCTTTGCCCACCAATGATCAATCCTCGTAGTGGGCGCGAACGAGTTCATTCAGCAGGCGCACGCCGTAACCCGAACCCCAGGACTGGTTGATCTCCGTCAGCGGCGAACCCATGGCCGTTCCGGCAATATCCAGATGCGCCCAAGGTGTCTCACCCACGAAGCGCTTGAGGAACTGCGCGGCGGTGACCGAACCGGCCAGACGGCCCGAGCTGTTCTTCATGTCGGCGAATTTCGAGTCGATGATCTTGTCGTAATCCTTGCCCAGCGGCATGCGCCACAGCTTTTCCTGCGTGGTGTTGCCCGCGCTCGTCAAGCGTTCGGCCAACTCGTCGTCGTTGGAAAACAGGCCCGCCTGAAGGTTGCCGAGTGCCACGGTGATCGCGCCGGTCAGCGTTGCCAGATTGATCATGAATTTCGGCTTGAAACGATCATTGGTGTACCAAAGCGCATCCGCCAGCACGAGGCGGCCTTCGGCATCGGTGTTGATGATTTCGATGGTCTGGCCGGACATGGAGGTGACGATATCGCCCGGGCGCTGCGCATTACCATCAGGCATGTTTTCGACAAGGCCGATGACGCCGATGACGTTGGCCTTTGCCTTACGCGCCGCCAGCGTGTGCATGAGGCCGGTCACGGCGGCAGCGCCGCCCATATCGCCCTTCATGTCTTCCATGCCGGCACCGGGCTTCAAGGAAATGCCGCCGGTATCGAACACGACGCCCTTGCCGACGAAGGCAATCGGCTCGTCTTTCTTGGAGCCGCCCTTCCAGTGCATGATGGCCAGACGAGGTGGGCGAACCGAGCCTTGTGCGACGCCCAGAAGCGCACCCATGCCCAGCTTTTTCATTTCCTTTTCGCCAAGGATTTCAACCTCAACGCCGAGTTTCTTCAACTCTTCGGCCTTTTCGGCAAACTCGACCGGGCCCAGCACATTCGGCGGCAAGTTGACGAGATCGCGCGCCAGAATAACGCCCTGCGCTTCAGCCTCGGCGGTAACAAACGCGTCCTTGGCCTCGGCGTGAGCGGCTGTCACGATGATGACCTCGACATTTTTCGGGGTCTTGTCGTCGTCGGATTTTTTCTTTGTCTTGTAGGTATCGAAGCTGTAGGCGCGAAGCAGAAGGCCAAGGGCAAAATCCGCCGCAGCCTTGCCGTCGACATCGATACCCAGCGCGTCGAGATAGATGACGACCTTTTCGGCCTTCTTGAAATTGGCAGCAGCCGTTCCGCCTGCGCGCAGCCAGTCATGGGCGGTCAGCTTGGCAACTTTCCCCAGACCGATCACCGTGATTCGATCCGCGTCCGAGCCCTGCGGGGCAAGCACATCGAGAACGCTCATCGATTTGGCGGCAAAGCCGGAAACCTTGGCGGCCTTGGCCAATATGCCTGCCGGATCGACATGCGCCTGGCCAGCGGGAGCATTTTCGCCGGAAGCCTGCAGCAAAATTGCGCTGGCATTTTCGAGCGTGGCGGAGTTGGCAAAGGATATATCGAATTTGGCGGACATGTTCTCGCTCATCACTTTATTTCGGGATGCGCGGGATCATCACGTTTTCCAGCCCCGGCGCAACCCTGCAATCTCTTCCCGGCATGGCAATTTTATGAATCAGTCATGCGGAGATTAGAAAAGGCGTGACCAACAAAAAGACACAGGGTTAAGAAAAATTGCCGCGCAAGACAGATTTGTGAGTGTCCCGGAGTCGCCATTCGCGATTGTTGCAGCTAGATAGAAAAAGTTCCCGCGGGGGGAACAAAATGGAAATACCTTATCAGGGACCGAATGACGCTTCTTGAACGATACATATTGCGACGCACGACGCAGATGTTTCTGGTCGCGCTTTTACCCGTTCTGGCCATTATCTGGACGATTCAGGTTCTGCAAAGAATCAATCTCGTTACGGATACCGGCCAGTCCATGGGTTCGTTCGTGACGCTGGCGACCATGCTGTTGCCGACGCTGATTCCGGTCGTCCTGCCCTTCGCCCTCGTTATTGCCATCACACAGACGCTGACGGCGATGAACACCGATTCGGAGCTGGCGATCATCGATGCGTCCGGCGCACCGCGCACGATCATCTTCAAGCCCATTCTGATTCTCGGAACCGTGCTGAGCCTCGTTTCTTTTGGAATCACCAATTTCGCAGAACCACCGGCACGCACGGCAGCACGGCAGATGGTTGCAGCGGCTTATGCCGACCTCCTGTCGTCGGTCATCGAAGAAAAAACATTCCGCACCATTCAGGATGGCCTTTACGTCCAGATCGGCGAGCGTCAGGGGCGTATCCTGCGCGGTCTGTTCGTCGCTGACCGGCGTGATCCGAACTACGATCTCATCTACTACGCCAAGGAAGGCATGATCGATGAGGGCGGCACGTCGCTGACCATGCGCGATGGCGAAGTGCAGCAGAAGACGCCGGATGGTAAAGTGTCCGTCGTCAAGTTCCTGTCCTATGCCTTCGATCTGTCCACCATGTCCGAGAAGGGCGACAACGAGCCTTCGATTTCATCCAGCGATGCGAGCCTGTCATTCCTGCTCTCGCCGGACGAAACGGTGGAAAGCTACCGCAAAGCACCGGGCGGCTTTCAATCTGAGCTGCACCGTCGTCTGGTGGACTGGATGTTCCCCTTCGTCTTCGCGCTGATTTCGCTCGTGGTCGCAGGAGATGCCCGCTCCCATCGTGAGGCCCGGCTGCATCCGATGGTGGCGGCACTTCTCACCGCATTCATGCTGCGCTGGCTCGGCTTTTATTTCACCAATCAGGTCAAGCAGAGTGCAGCCTTCATACCGCTTGTCTATGCGGTTCCGGTGGTCAGCGGCGGCATTGCGACGTTCCTGCTCTTGACCGGCCAGAAACTGCGGATGCCGAGCGCTTTCGGCAATGCGTTGCTAAGAATCCAGAAGCGCTTTTCGCCACCCAAGGCATCCGGCTCCGGAGGGCAAAGCGCATGATGTTTGGCACGCTTTCCCGCTATTTCCTCCGCCGTTATCTCATGACGACCGTCTGGTTCCTGCTTGGCGTATCCGCGATCATTTTTCTGGCCGACTTCAGCGAAACGGCACGACGCATGTCCGGCCTGCCCGGTTATTCGGTGCCTGCCGCGCTCGGCCTAACGGCTCTGCGCCTGCCGCTCATCCTTCAGCAGACCATTCCCTTCGTCGCTCTTTTCGTTGGCATGACGACGTTGATTTCGCTCAACCGCCGTTATGAGCTGGTGGTCACCCGAGCCGCCGGTATTTCCGCTTGGCAGTTCATTCTGCCCTTCGTCGGCGGTGCCATTCTTCTGGGTATTCTCTCCATCACGGTGCTGAACCCCATCGCAGCCTGGGGCGAAAGCAAATCTCTAGCGGTCGAATCGGGATGGCGCAACGAGGGCGGGGCTTCACGCCAGCAGCAGGTGCTTCCATGGCTTCGCCAGAGCAGCGGCGGGCAGGACACGATTATCGGTGCCAAGAGCTTCGAGGACAACGGCACCCTGCTAAAGGATGTGGTGCTTATACACCTCGATAAGGACGGTAATATCCTCTTACGTCAGGACGCACAGTCGGCTAAGTTGGAAGATGGTTACTGGCTTCTTAACAACGTTGCAGAGATTCGCCCCGGCCATGTGCCAACCCGGGAAGCCTCGGCACGAATCAGTACCAATCTGAGACAGGAATTCGTTCAGGAGCGTTTGACGCAGCCTGAAACCGTTGCTTTCTTTGAGCTTTCTCACAAAATCGAGGTAGCCCAGTCTTTCGGAATCTCTTCCAAAGCGCTGGAGACACAGTACCACTTCCTGTTGTCCATGCCCTTTCTTCTCGTGGCCATGACGTTCATTGCCGCGACTGTTTCATTAAAGTTCAGCCGTTTTGCACAGTCTCGCTCCGTGATTCTGGGTGGAATCGTTTCCGGCTTCGTGCTTTATGTAGTAACCGTGCTCGTAAGGGCATTCGGGAGTAGCGGCGTTGTCCCTCCCTTCGTTGCGGTCTGGGTTCCAGTTGTCGTGGCGTTGGCGTTGGGTGCAACCATTCTGCTTCATCAGGAGGACGGCTAGTGGCGGTATTTGACCGCGGGAATATCAGACGGCTTACGACAGCCCTTCTGACTGGTGCTGCTGTGTGCGCATATGTTGCAACCGCTTCCAGCGTTTTCGCTGAAGACGGTGTCATCGTAGGCGACCCTCAGGACCAATCGAAACTCCTGCTTACAGCGAACGAACTTACCTATAATAAAGATGCCGAACGCGTCATCGCGACCGGTGGCGTGCGCCTGCACTATTCCGGCTACCGCATGGTTTCCCAGCGCGTCGAATATAACCAGTCCACTGGGCGCGTTCTTGCGCGTGGCAACATCGAACTGATCGAACCGGGCGGCAACCGCATCTATGCGGACGAACTCGACGTTACCGACGATTTTGGACAGGGCTTCATAAACGCGCTTCGTGTCGAGACGACGGACAATACGCGCATTGCCGGTGAAAGCGCCGAACGTCTTTCGCAGGACGTGATGGTTCTGAACAACGGCGTTTACACCGCATGTCTTCCCTGCGCCGAACGACCAGAAAAAGCGCCTCTGTGGCAGGTCAAGGCAGAACGCGTCATTCAGGACGGCAAGACCCATACGGTGCGGCTTGAGAAGGCTCGCTTTGAGCTGTTTGGCAAGTCGATTGCCTATCTGCCGTTCATCACGGTTCCAGACAACACGGTCAAACGGAAGTCCGGCTTCCTGTTTCCGCGCATGAGCGTGACCGACAATCTCGGTTTCGGCATTGGCGTGCCCTATTTCCAGGTGCTGTCCGATACCGCTGACGTCACTGTCACGCCGACCTATTACTCGTCACAGGGTCTGCTGCTCGAGGGTGAGTTGCGCCAGCGTTTCGAAATGGGAACGCATACGATGCGCGCGGCTGGTATCAACCAGATGAACCCGCAGGATTTCGACGTCAATACCAGCGATTCGCAGAACGACACACGCGCCATGATCGCCTCCAAAGGCGAGTTCAAGATCAATCCACGCTGGTCGTTCGGCTGGGATGCCATGGTGCAGACCGACAACAACTTCTCGCGCACCTATGGTCTGAAGGACTACAAGTCAGACGTTCAGACCAACAAGCTTTATCTGACAGGCCTTGGCGACCGTAATTCCTTCGATTTGAACGCCTATTATTTTAACGTTCAGGACAATGACGAGAGCGAAACGCAGGAGCGCAAGCAGGCCATTGTCCACCCTGCCCTCGATTACCGCTATTTCCTGCCCGATCCGGTGTATGGCGGCGAACTTTCGCTGACGACCAATTTCACCAGCCTGACGCGTCGTGAGCAGGATGCATATAACCTCGGTCCATCCGTGCGATATAATGGCCTCGAAGGAAACTACACGCGCCTTTCGACAGAGGCGGAATGGAAGCGGACCTTTACATTCGATAGCGGTCTGTTGCTGACGCCGCTAGTGGCAGCCCGCGGCGATGCATTGTGGAATGACATGTCCGCAAACTCGTTCGGCACATATGCCTATGATGGCTCGATCAACAATGACGCAAATCTGCGCGGCATGGCAACGTTCGGCCTCGAAGCCCGTTATCCCGTGCTTTTCAAAGCGCTTCACAGCAGCCATGTGATCGAGCCTATCGCCCAAATTTTCGTTCGTCCGAACGAAAGCAATTCTGGCCAGTTTCCCAACGAAGATGCCCAGGCATTCGTGTTCGATGCGACCAATCTGTTTGAGCGCGACAAGTTTTCGGGCTTCGACCGCATCGAAGGCGGCACCCGCGCCAATCTCGGCTTCCGCTACAACGGCACATTCGACAATGGTTACGGTATTCGCGCCATTGCCGGTCAGTCGTTCCATCTCGCTGGCGAAAACTCGTTCGCGTCCAACGATCTGGTCAATGTCGGTGCGGATTCCGGTCTGGAAACGGATCGTTCCGATTACGTTGCAATGGCAGCAATCGACGCGCCGATCGGCCTGTCGTTGTCCTCCAGCTTCCGGTTCGACAAGGATACTCTCGAGCTCAACCGCTCTGAAACGGCTGTCGCCTATACCGACAACCGGGTATCTGGCAAAGTCAGCTACACCCAGGTCGACGCTCAGCCGGAATACGGCTACGACCGTAAACGCGACATCATTCAGGCATCTGGCAAGCTGCGTCTCGATGATAACTGGGCTCTGTTCGGCGCGATCAATTATGACGTCAACAATAAGTTCTCCAGCGAGCGGCGTATCGGCTTTCTCTATCAGGATGAATGCACCATCTTCACCGTCAGCTATTCGGATGTGGGCAACATCAATACAGTCAACGAGGCCGCGAATGATTGGTCGGTCAATGCGCGTCTGGCCTTCAGAACGCTGGGTGACATCACCGTGGGTTCGGCTGGCACGGACTGGGACGATGCCGATATCGGCTGGAAGCCCAATAACTTCTGATTTCAAACCGCGGCGAAGTGAAAACTTCGCCGCTTTTTTTGAAAGAGCGTGATCGGCAGTATCGCTGGCACGCCACTGTTTTGCCGCAACATATCTTCAATGTCTGGGAACGCTAGCGATTGTCGTTTGACTGATTTCAGTGATATATACGGTCGCGTTCAGGCTAAAACTGTAGCAAAATTCAACTTTATCGGTTGACGGACGGTCATATCCGCTTCATCCGATACTGTGAGATGTTTAAAAGAGCAAAGTCGGCACCATCGGGAACCGACGTGTCGACAGGGAGAGAACAGCATGAATTTCGGAAAGACGGCGTTGCGCAATGCTGCATTCGCCCTTGCGATTTTCGCAGTTCCTATGTCCGTCACGCTGCCAGCCAACCAGGCTTTTGCGGCAACTGCGGTCAAGGTGGTGGTCAACAAAACGCCGATCACGACTGACGATATCGCAAGACGCATGGCTTTTCTCAAGCTGCAGCGCCAGTCCGGAAATCTTGCCGAAAAGGCTCGCGAGCAGTTGATTGATGAGGCGTTGAAGCGTGAAGAAATCGCGCGCGTCAAAATGTCTGTCAGCACCGCAGATGTCGATGCGTCGTTTGCGCGTTTCGCGTCCACCAACAAGATGACCACCGACCAGTTGACCAAGGTCCTTGCCCAGGCCGGTGTCGGCGCTGAACATTTTAAATCCTTCATTGCCATCCAGATGAGCTGGCCACGTCTGGTCAACGCCCGCTATGGCGGCCGTAACAAGATGTCGACGCAGGATTTCGTGACGCGTTTGAAAGAGCGCGGCAACAAGCCTGTGACGAACGAATATTTCCTGCAGCAGGTCATTTTCGTTATTCCAGAAGCCAAGCGCAATTCCATTACGGGCAAGCGCAAGTCGGAAGCAGAAGCCTCGCGCAAACGCTATCCCGGTTGCGAACAGGCAAAGACCTTTGCGGCAACGATGCTGGATGTATCGATCAAGGATCTTGGCCGCATGCTCGAGCCGGAATTGCCGCCGGATTGGAAGCCTCTGGTGGAAAAGACGCCTGAAGGTGGCACCACCGGCACGCGCGTAACGGACAAAGGCGTTGAATATTTGGCCATCTGCAAAAAGCAGCAGGTGTCTGACGATTACGCAGCCGAGGTCGTTTTCCGGTCAGAAGACCTGATGAAGGCTGAAAAGGGTGAAAACCCCAACGAGAAGAAATATCTCGAAGAACTGCGCAAGAAGGCCCAGATTACCAGCACCTGACGTGAAAGTGCCTTTCGTGACCCTGCAATCATTGCCTCTCGCCCTGACACAGGGCGATCCTGCCGGGATCGGTCCCGATATCACTGTTGTCGCCTGGGCAAAACGTAAGGAACTCGGCCTTCCGCCGTTTATCTTCATCGGTGATCCTGACGTCATCGCCAGCAGGGCCAACCTTCTTGGCATAAATGCGAATGTGGTCGTCTGTGAGCCTGAGCAGGCGGCATCCATTTTCCCGGATGCCTTGCCCGTGTTTCCCATTCCCGTCGGCTTTGACGTACAGGTCGGTCAACCGCATGTCGGTACGGCCCTCTCCACCATCAAGGCAATCGAGACAGCGGTTTCGCTGACCGTTGAAAAACGCACGTCGGCAGTTGTCACCAACCCCATCGCGAAATCGGTGCTGTATGAGGCGGGCTTCGGTTTTCCCGGCCATACCGAGTTTCTGGCAGAACTTGCCAACAAGCTGACCGGCCAGGTCGTTACCCCGGTCATGATGATTGCCGGGCCGAAGCTGCGCGTGGTACCCGTGACCATCCATATCCCGGTCAAAGACGTCCCAGCCGCACTTACGGAAGAACTGGTGATCGAAACCTGCCGCATCATTGCTGCTGATCTTAGAGACAAGTTTGGTATCGAAGCCCCTCGCCTTGCCGTTGCGGGCCTCAACCCGCATGCGGGCGAAGATGGCGCTATCGGCACCGAGGATCGCGACATCATCCATCCCGCAACAATCCAGCTGCGCAAGGATGGCATCGACGCTTTCGGCCCCCTGCCCGCCGATACGATGTTCCACGAGGCCGCCCGTAGGCGCTACGACGTGGCGGTGTGCATGTATCACGATCAGGCGCTCATCCCCGCCAAGGCACTCGGCTTCGATGATTCCGTCAATGTCACGCTCGGCCTGCCGTTCATTCGCACATCGCCCGACCACGGCACGGCTTTCGGCATTGCAGGACAGGGCATTGCCAACGAGTCCAGCCTCGTCGCCGCCTTGAAGATGGCGGCAGAGATCGCAGCCCGTCAGGTGTCGGCGTAATGGCAGCCATCGATGGTCTTCCGCCACTGCGCGACGTCATTCAGCGCCACGGGCTCGATGCGAAGAAATCGCTCGGCCAGAACTTTCTGCTCGATCTCAATCTGACGCAGAAGATTGCCCGAACAGCTGGCCCGCTCGACGGCGTGACCGTATTCGAGGTTGGCCCCGGCCCCGGTGGCCTCACCCGCGCCATTCTATCGCTTGGTGCGAAGAAGGTGATCGCCGTGGAGCGCGACAGCCGCTGCCTTCCTGCGCTTGCCGAAATCTCCGATCATTATCCCGGCCGCCTCGAAGTCATCGAAGGTGATGCGCTCAAGGTCGATTTCGAGACTCTTGCGCCGAAAGGCGAGCCCGTCCGCGTTATCGCCAACCTTCCCTATAATGTCGGAACGCAACTGCTGATCAACTGGCTGCTACCAAAGCAATGGCCGCCCTTCTGGCTATCGCTGACCCTGATGTTTCAGAAGGAAGTCGGCCAGCGGATCGTCGCTGAAGAAGGCGACAATCATTACGGTCGGCTCGGCGTCCTCACCGGCTGGCGCACGGTGCCCGAGATGGTCTTCGACGTGCCGCCGCAAGCCTTCAGCCCGCCGCCCAAGGTGACATCAACAGTCGTGCACTTGCTACCCAGGGACAAACCGTTTCCCTGCGACGCAGCCAGCCTCGAAAAAGTCACCGAAGCCGCCTTCGGCCAGCGCCGCAAAATGCTGCGCCAAAGTGTGAAATCCATCGGTGGGGAGGCGTTATTGGAAAAGGCCGGGATCGACCCCACGAGACGTGCCGAGACCTTGTCGGTGGAAGAGTTTGTGAGACTGGCGAACTCGCTATAAGCCTTCCTCTTACAGAGAATTGATTTCTGCAAACAATGCGCCTAAATTGACCACATATGGTCAAATTTTGAGGCAAGCATGTCCAGCATCAGTGTCGCAGAAGCAAAGGCGGGTTTTGCCGGTTTGGTCGATGACGCCGCAAAGGGTGAGTTCGTGACGATCACACGTCATGGGAAACCGGCAGCAGTGCTGGTTTCCGTTGAGGCAGCGGATGCTGCCAAGAAAGCCTTGAGCAGAAGCAGGCCCAATTTTGGTGATTTTCTGCTGAGCTATCCGGATACTGCGGAGATAGGGCGCAATCCGTCTCCGATGAGGAAGAGCGATTTTGAGTAACGGCTTCCTGCTGGATACCAACATCATCTCAAAATTCGCCCCCGGTAAATCTGCTCCCTCGACAGAAGTGCGTGCTTGGTTTCACGAACATGGGGAGAACGACAGTCTTTACCTTTCGGCCATGACCATCGCGGAAATCGAACAAGGATTGCGCAGCCTTCATCGCCGAGGAGCAATAGAACGCGCGGGCAAGCTTCAATTTTGGCTTGAATCCATCACGGACCAATTCGGTGATCGCGTGCTGCCAATGGACATCATCGTTGCCCGAATTGTGGGCGCACTGGCAGATTCAGCGAGCAGCAGGGGACATAACCCCGGCGTCAGCGACTTGATCATCGCAGCCACGGCCAAGGCATATGATTTGACGGTTATTACCGAGAATCTGAAACACTTCAGTCCGCTCGAGATTCAGGTCGATTTACCGCAATGTTTCAGATGATGCAGCCTCTTAGATAAGGCCTAACGAGTAGGTGTCATCGCGCAGGCATTGCCGGCACTTCTTCCAACAACTCGCGCACGAAGTCGAACATTCCGTGGCGGCGGTCGCGGCGGACGCGTTCGGCTTTTACGATGGCTTCGATCGCTTCGAATGCGGCCTGCAAGTCGTCATTGAGGATGACGTAGTCATAGTCACGCCAATGCTCGATTTCGGACCGGGAATTGGCGAGGCGGGTCTGGATGACCTCTTCGGTGTCTTCGGCGCGACGGTGCAGGCGTGATTGTAGCTCGGTCATCGTAGGCGGCAGAATGAAGATCGAAACCACGTCCGCCTTCATCTTGTCCTGAAGCTGCTCGGCCCCCTGCCAGTCGATATCGAACAGCATATCCTTGCCTTCGGCCATCGCGGTTTCGACCGGTTCGCGCGGCGTGCCGTAATAGTTGCCATGAACCTCGGCCCATTCCAGCAACTCTTCACCTTCGCGCATCCGCTCGAAATCGCGCTTGGAAATGAAGTGGTAGTGAATGCCGTCAATTTCGCTCTGGCGTCGCGCCCGGGTCGTGACGCTGACCGACAGGCTGATATTCTTGTCCTTCTCCAGCAGATTGCGGGCAATGGTGGATTTGCCGGCCCCCGATGGCGAGGAAATAACCAGCATCAGGCCCCTACGGGCGATATGGACGGGAGGAATGCTGGCGGACGCCATGGGGTCTACTCCAGATTTTGGACCTGTTCGCGGAATTGATCGATCACGACTTTCAATTCTATACCAGCAGCGGTTACAGCACTGGCATTGGATTTGGAACAGATTGTATTCGACTCCCGGTTAAATTCCTGTGCAAGAAAGTCCAACTTGCGCCCAATGGGCACGCTGCTGCTCAAAAGCTCTCTCGCGGCAGCCACATGGCCGATCAAACGGTCGATTTCCTCGCGGAGATCCGCCTTGGTGGCGAGTAGAACGGCCTCCATGTGCAGACGGTCGCTATCTAGGCCATTGCCGTCGCCGATCAGGGCGATCTGGGTCGCCAGCCGCGCTTTGATCTGTTCAGGCTGACGGGAGGGGTCGGCTTCGATGATCCCAGTCAGTTGTTCTATTTTATCGATGTGGCCGGAAAGGATGCCGAACAACGCCTCGCCCTCCCGCTCCCGCATGGTCTTCAGGGCCGCAATCGCCACAGTGAAGCCATCGATGATATCGCGATTGCGCGCTTCCTGCGCATCGGCACCCTCTTCCGGTTCCCGAAACTCCACCAGTCCGCGCACGGAAAGCAACGTATCGAAGCTGAGTGGCGCATCGCTGACGGCATCACCCAGATCGCGTTTGAGCGCCAGCACGGCATCCAGTGCGTCGCGGTTGACCACCGCCTCCATCTTCGCTTCGGATGCGGATGTGTTGAGTGCGATCTGAATATTGCCCCTTGAAAGGCTCTTCGATGCAATGTCGCGCAACGCCACTTCCAGCGCTTCCATGCCCGGTGGCAGACGCAGGCGAAGATCGAGCCCCTTGCCGTTGACGGAACGGAGTTCCCACGCCCAGCGATAACGCCCGCACGAACCTTCGGTCCGTGCAAAGCCTGTCATGGATTGCAATGCCATTGAATATATCCCCAAATGAAAAGCTGCCGCCCAATCGGGGCAGCAGCGGTCGCTCAATCAAATCAGTTACTGCGAGGCCGTTCCGCCTGCGATCCGTCAGGCTGGCCATCCACTACCGTTTCCGGCACGCCGCCATTGGCGGTGCGTTCGGCCTCTATCTTGCGCCAGCGGCGAACATTGGTGTTGTGCTCATCTAGCGTCTTGGCGAAGGTGTGACCGCCAGTTCCATCCGCGACGAAATAGAGATCGTCGGTGCGCCAGGGATTAGCCGTCGCTTCAAGCGCTGCCCGGCCCGGATTGGCGATAGGGTGCGGCGGCAGGCCACGGATGATGTAGGTGTTGTAGGGTGTCTCTTTTTGCAGATCGGACTGGTAGATCGGTCTGTCCGCAGGTTTGCCCTCACCGCCGAACAATCCATAGATGATGGTCGGGTCGGATTGCAGCCGCATGTTCTTTTTCATGCGATTGTAGAAGACGGATGCCACATGCCCGCGCTCGTCATCCTTGCCGGTTTCCTTCTCTACGATGGAAGCAAGCGTGACGAATTCTTCAATGGTCTTGATCGGCAGATCCGGGTCGCGACGTTCCCATGTCGCCTGAACCAGCCGCGTCTGGGCCGCGCGCATCTGGTTGACGATTTCCTCGCGCTTCGTGCCGCGCGTGAAGGGATAGGTGTCCGGCCGCAAGGAGCCTTCCGGCGGCAGCTGCGCTGGCAGGTCACCCTCAAGCGTCGTTTCGGCCGCAAGGCGCATGAACATCTGCTTTACGGTCAGACCTTCCGGCATGGACACGCTGTAGAGAATGGACTTGCCGGATTCCAGCAGGGCCAGAATGTCCTTCATAGATGTGCGGGCTTTGACTTCATATTCGCCAGGCTTCGGCGTCTGGCTTGGCGACATGTAACGGTCTGCCATCAGGCGGAAGATGCGGGCATTCGAGATCGCACCTTCACGCTCCAGATTATTGGCGATTTCGACAAGACCGGCACCATTGCGAACCGTGATCGTCTTATTAAGCTCCAGAGGACCCGGCTCATGAAACGAATTGATCATGTAGTAGAAGGCGGCAATACCGACCACGCAGACGGCAACCACCAGCGTCATGAGGAAGTTGAGAAAGATCACCACCTGGCTATGCGCCTTGCGGGAGCGTTTTGGCGGGGCCGGTACACGCTCTGGTCTCAGTGCCTCTGTCGGTGATTTCGGAATGATCGGGCCGCCCTTGCTCTCGCTAGAGCCTTCACGTCCATAAGGGGCCTGATTGTCATCTCTCGTATCGCTCACCGGCGGTCCTTTTCAGTTCGGCATTACAGCGGCTTATGTGAGCAGGCAATGCGGCAAAAACAGGTTCGGCAGGCTAATCTGCACTCGGTACATAAGGAAACATCAATGCTCGTCCTTTTACAGGGAAGCGAGCGTTTCCAAACTTTCAAGCCGCCCTAACAGGCAGCATTACAAGCATCCCGGTTGTTACACCGGGAAACAGGATGGTTTTCTGCGATTCCTGACGAAACGGCAAGAGCCGATCGGCCTCAAGCTTCGTAACGACGAAGAACCAGCGACGCGTTGGTGCCGCCAAAACCGAAGGAATTGGACAGAGCGACATTGACGGTTCGCTTGCGCGCCTTGTGCGGCACCAGGTCGATCTCCGTCTCGACATCGGGATTGTCGAGATTGAGCGTTGGTGGCACGATGTTGTCGCGAATGGCGAGAACAGCGAAAATTGCCTCGATGGCACCGGCTGCACCCAACAGGTGGCCCGTTGCCGACTTGGTGGACGACATGGAAATCTTCGAAGCCGCATCGCCAACCAGACGCTCGACAGCGCCAAGCTCGATCGTGTCGGCCATGGTCGATGTGCCGTGGGCGTTGATGTAGTCGATATCGGCAGGCGTCAGGCCAGCGCGCTTCAGCGCCATGGACATGCAACGGTAAGCGCCTTCACCATCTTCTGATGGTGCCGTGATGTGGAACGCGTCGCCGGACAGGCCATAGCCGACGACTTCCGCATAAATCTTTGCGCCGCGGGCCTTTGCGTGTTCCAGCTCTTCCAGAACAACAATGCCGGCACCCTCGCCCATGACGAAACCGTCACGGTCGCGGTCATAGGGCCGCGAAGCCTTTTGCGGATCGTCATTGTGTTGGGTGGACAGCGCCTTGCAGGCGGCGAAACCGGCAAGCGAGATGCGGCAGACGGGCGATTCCGCGCCACCTGCCACCATCACATCGGCATCCCCCCACATAATCAGACGAGCGGCATCACCAATGGCATGTGCGCCGGTGGAGCAGGCCGTTACGACGGAGTGGTTGGGTCCGCGCAGCTTGTGACGAATGGAAACCTGGCCGGAAATGAGGTTGATCAGACGACCGGGAATGAAAAACGGAGAGATGCGGCGTGGGCCTTTGTCGCGCAGCGTGTAGCCAGCCTCGACAATACCTTCCAGTCCGCCAATACCGGAGCCGATCAGCACACCTGTCATGATCTGGTCTTCGTCGGTGCCGGTCATCGGGTGCCAGCCCGCATCATTGAGCGCCATCTCGGCTGCGGCCATGCCGTAAACGATGAAGGGGTCGACCTTGCGCTGTTCTTTGGGCTCCATCCAGTCATCGGCATTGAAAGTTCCGTTGGAACCGTCACCGACGGGAATGCGGCATGCAATTTTTGCAGGGAGATCTTCGACCTCGAACTCGGTTACGAGACGAGCACCGTTCTGGCCAGCCAAAAGCCGTTCCCAGGTAATTTCCGTTCCGCATCCAAGAGGAGATACCATGCCGGTACCGGTGATAACGACACGTCTCATCGCCAATGCTCCGCCCTTACCCTATCATCGCTATATTTGTTGCAGCACTCGTGCGATGCCAAGTGACACAGAATAAAATATTGGCCCGGACTGGCCGGGCCATATCGGGAAGGCAGATGCCTTCCCTTGGCTTTTCAAGCGATTAAGCCTGAGCCTTTTCGATGAACTTGACAGCGTCGCCCACAGTCAGGATCGAGTCAGCTGCGTCGTCTGGAATTTCAACGCCGAATTCTTCTTCGAACGCCATAACCAGTTCAACGGTGTCGAGCGAGTCAGCGCCCAGATCGTCGATAAAGCTTGCGCCCTCGACGACTTTTTCGGCGTCGACGCCAAGATGATCAACTACAATTTTCTTTACGCGTTCTGCGATATCGCTCATGTCGGTTTCCTCGACCTTTACTTTGAAAGGAATGCCCTCTTCAGACACCCTGCCCTGTTAAAATCCCCAAGTACCTTTTGCAGGTACCGTGGGCAAACCCGTTCAACCCGGTTCAAGCTAAACATCGCGCTAAGAAATCGCAACGGTCGCCTTTGGTTCCGGGACGACTGTTCACAGTCTTCGCCCGCTTAACACGGTTTGTTGCGGGAAAAAAGCCTTAAAATAGTGCTAAGCATCTTGCTCTACAGGCAATTTTCCAACATCGCGCGTCAGTGGGACGATTCTTAAATCATCGCCATGCCGCCATTAACGTGCAACGTCTGACCAGTCATATAGCTTGCTTCGTTGGACGCAAGATAAAGAACAGCCGATGCGATTTCTGCACCGGTGCCCATGCGCTTCATGGGAATGGCACCCATGATGGCTTCTTTCTGCTTGTCGTTCAGCTTGCCGGTCATCGCACTTTCGATGAAACCCGGTGCAACGCAGTTGACGGTGACGTTGCGTGTGGCGATTTCCTGCGCCAGCGACTTCGACAGACCAATCATGCCAGCCTTCGATGCGCAGTAATTCGCCTGACCGGGATTACCGGTTACGCCGACGATGGAGGTGATGTTGATGATGCGACCAAACCGGCGGCGCATCATCGGATGTGTCAGTTCACGCGTCAGGCGGAACATCGAGGTCAGGTTGACTTCGAGAACGTTGTCCCAGTCCTCATCGCTCATGCGCACGAACAGGCCATCCTTGGTGATGCCGGCATTGTTGACGAGAATGTCGACGCCACCAAGCTCGGCCTCGGCCTTTTCGCCCAGCGCCTTGACTTCAGCGCGGTCGGCAAGGTTGGCCGGGAAAATCTTGACGCGGTCGCCAAGCTCGGAGGCAAGCGCTTCCAGCTTTTCGACGCGGGTGCCGTGAAGGCCAACGGTTGCGCCCTGTGCATGCAGCGTGCGGGCGATTTCTTCGCCGATACCACCGGTTGCACCTGTAATGAGAGCCTTGCGGCCGGTCAGATCAAACATGATGTTTATCCTTTGTCTATCTTTAGAACTCAGCCGAGAAGTGTTGTCAGAGCGGCATCGATATCGGAAGGCGTGCCGACGGCAACACCACTCACCGTCTTGTCGATGCGGCGAGCGAGGCCGGTCAGCACTTTGCCGGAGCCGATTTCGTAGAGTGTCGTAACATCATTTGCCGCAAACCACTCCACGGTTTCGCGCCAGCGCACCTGGCCCGTTACCTGTTCGACCAACAGTCTGGCAATCTCTTCGGCATCCGACACCGGTGCTGCACGCACGTTAGCAATAACAGGCACGATTGGGCTCTTCTTGGCCACATCAGCCAGCGCCGCGCGCATGGCGTCAGCAGCAGGTGCCATCAGTGCGGAATGGAAGGGCGCTGATACCGGCAGCATGATGGCGCGCTTTGCGCCTTTTTCGGATGCCAGTACCGCACCCTTCTCCACCGGAGCTTTCGAGCCGGAAATGACCAGCTGTCCACCACCATTGTCATTGGCGATCTGGCAAACGCCACCGACAGCCGCTTCCGTGCAGATGGCTTCGACATCGCCATGCTCAAGACCGATGATGGCAGCCATAGCGCCCTCACCCACCGGCACTGCGGCCTGCATGGCATTGCCACGAATTCGCAGCAGACGGGCGGTATCTGATAGTGAGAATGTTCCGGCAGCACAGAGCGCCGAATATTCGCCAAGCGAATGACCGGCGACGTAGGAAACCTTGTCGGCAAGCTTTAGCCCGCGTGCTTCCAGCACCCGCATGACGGCAACGGAGACGGCCATCAGCGCTGGCTGCGCATTTGCCGTCAGCGTCAGTGTTTCCTCTGGGCCATTCCACATGATGTCGGAAAGCTTCTGACCAAGCGCCTCATCGACCTCTTCAAAGACAGCGCGTGCCTCTGCGAAGTTCTCGGCAAGCTCCTTGCCCATACCGACAGCCTGGCTGCCCTGACCCGGAAATGTGAATGCAATAGCCATGGGATCCATCCCTTCTCTTATTTTCTTGGGGACTTCCATTCACATTCCGGCCAGCGGAGTCAAGGCTTTGCGGGGTGCGGCAGGTGTCTGTCCACCTCTCACACCCCGTAATCGGCGCTTCACCGCGTAAACAGCCCGATCACTTCGCTGATGCACAGAACGATGAACAGCAGCGCGGAAATGCCCAACAGACCGTTGGATAGCCAGCCGCTGCGCCACTCCTTCGGCACGCGTGAGGAGTTGAGCAGCCAGATCAGCGTCAACGCCAGGAAAGGCATGAAGAAGGCTCCGAGCGCACCATAGATAATGACGAGCAGGAACGGCCGTCCGAGGAACAGCAACACCATAGGCGGGATCGTCAGCCAGAAGAGATAGAAGCGGAAGGCAGGCGTCTTTTCCAGCCCTTCACGGGAGCCGGTCTCTCCCTTGATGCCACGCACGAAATCCGCAAACAGCATGGACACGCCCTGCCAGACGCCCAGCACCGATGAGATGGCCGTAGCGAAGAAGCCGATCAGGAACAGCGTGGACATGGTGCTGCCGAATCGTTCCTCCAGCACCCGGTCGAGATCGAGAAGGCCGCGATCGCCTGTCGAAAGCGCAATCTGCGATGCGTAGAGCAGTTCGGCACCGATGATGAGCATGGCCACGACGAACATGCCGGTGACGATATAGGCGACACGGTTATCAAGCCGCATCACGCCCATCCATGCCGGTGTGCGCCAGCCCTTGGCATTCACCCAATAACCATAGGACGCCATGGTGATGGTGCCGCCGACACCGCCGATGAGGCCGAGCGTATAGATAGCCGATCCCTCGGGTATGGACGGAATAAGGCCCGTTACGGCTTCACCGACATTCGGCGAGACCATAATGGCAATGCCGATCACGATGACGAACATGATGCCGATGAAAATCTTCATGACAGTTTCGAAGGCGTCATAACGGTTGAAGGCCACAAAGGCGGCGCAGGAAAGTCCTGTCAGCACGGCCCATATCCACAGAGGCACGGAGGGAAAGAAGACGGCGAGTGGCAGGGCCGTGGCGCTCATGGCCGTTGCGCCATACACGAAACCCCAGACCATGATGTAGATGCCGAAATACCAGCTGGTCCATTTGCCCAGCGACCGCCAGCCTTCCAGCATGGTGGAACCGGTGGCCAGATGGTAGCGAGCGGAACCCTCTGCCAAAGCTATCTTCACGATGCAGCCGAGGACAGCAGCCCACAAAAGCGCATAACCGAATCGGGAACCGGCAATCAGCGTGGCAACGAGGTCGCCTGCGCCCACACCGGTGGCGGCAGCGACGATGCCGGGACCGATGAGTTTCCATCGTCCTGTTGCCGGTGGTACCGCCTTATCATCAACTTTTGTCGGCTGCGCAATTGCTGCACTGTCTGTCATTCACGGTCCTCCGCGCTGGTTTATGATCGAACCCAAATGCACACAGCAGAAGATGGTTGCGCGCAAAAAGGGAAATGCATCCCCGTTTTTGCAATAGTCAGACCTGAATTGCTACCCTTGAGAGATAAATCGCTTGAGAATGGCCATAAGCATCGAATTTTCTGGAATGTTTTTTCTTGCGCTTGGCCAAATCAGAGATAGTCTCCAGCGCACCTTCCAAGCCATCAGCCAATCATCAGGACATTTCCATGAAACATAACACCCTGGGACGTACGGGCATTTCCGTGTCGGAAATCTGCCTCGGCACCATGACGTGGGGCACGCAGAACACCGAGGCCGAAGCGCACGAACAGATGGATTATGCCGTCGAAAACGGCGTCAATTTCTTCGACACCGCCGAGCTTTATCCCACCACGCCGGTTTCGCCTGAAACGCAGGGCCGCACCGAAGAATATATCGGCACATGGTTCCAGAAGACCGGCAAGCGCAAGGATATCGTGCTGGCCACCAAGGTCGCAGGCTCCGGTCGTGACTACATCAGAGGTGGCCGCGATATCGATGCCGCCTCGATTCGCGAAGCCGTCGATACCAGCCTTGCGCGTCTGAAAACGGATTACATCGATCTCTACCAGATCCACTGGCCCAACCGCGGCACCTACCACTTCCGCGGCGTCTGGGGTTTCGACGCCTCGACGCAGAACACCGAAAAGACACTGTCCGAAATCACCGAAAAGCTGGAAACGCTGGGCGAACTGGTCAAGGCCGGCAAAATCCGCGCCATCGGGCTTTCCAACGAAAGCGCCTGGGGGACGCAGAAATACATCGACATTGCCGAAGCCAACAGCCTGCCGCGCGTCGCCTCGATCCAGAACGAATATAATCTTCTGTATCGGTCTTTCGATCTGGACCTGGCCGAAGTCTCCCACCACGAACAGGTCGGCCTGCTGGCCTACTCACCACTGGCGGGCGGCATCCTGACCGGCAAATACCAGAACGGCGGTCGCCCGGACGGTTCACGCGGTTCGATCAATAAGGATATTGGCGGACGTTTGCAGCCCTTGCAGGAAGCGCCGGTGAAGGCCTATCTCGAACTGGCTTACGAACACGACCTGGACCCAGCCCAACTCGCCATCGCCTTCACCCTGTCCCGTCCGTTCATGGCATCCTCCATCATCGGCGCAACAACCATGGAACAGTTGAAGACGGATATCGCAGCAGCCGATATCAAGCTTTCGGACGAGGTCCTGAAGAGCATTGCCGACATTCACCGGCAGTACCCAATGCCGATCTGACGCGGCACAAACCATGCTTTTTCGGGCAGCGCGCTTGCATTCGGCCCAAAAATCCGTATAAGCGCGCTGTTCACAACACCCGGTCCAATTGGCTGGTGGCTGAACGGAGGGCTGGTTTCGGTGACGAAACAGCAGGACCATAAGGTTTCCGGCCTCCCGTGTCTCCGCTCTCGACCGTCTCGAACAACGCTTTTCTTGCCCTTGGCTTTTGCCAAACAGGAGCAGTCGTTGAGGCTTAGCGCCGTTGCCGGGTGATGAATGAAACGCAAGAAAGGCAAAGCTTAAATGGCTCTTTACGAACACATCTTCCTTGCCCGGCAGGATATCACTGCCCAGCAGGTCGACGCACTTGTCGAGCAGTACAAGGGCGTTATCGAATCGTACGGCGGTAAGGTCGGACGCGTCGAAAACTGGGGTCTGAAGTCCCTGACATACCGCATCAAGAAGAACCGCAAGGCTCACTACGCTCTGATGGACATCGATGCTCCAGCACCGGCGATCCACGAAATCGAGCGCCAGATGCGTATCAATGAAGACGTTCTTCGCTACATGACCATCTCCGTGGAAGCCCACGAAGAAGGCCCATCTGCAATGATGCAGAAGCGCGACCGTGACGACCGTCCTCGCCGCGATGGCGACCGTCCTGACCGTGGCCCACGTGAAGGTGGCTTCGATCGTGGTCCTCGTCCACCTCGCGAAGGTGGCTTCGGCGACCGTGAAGACCGTCCGCGCCGTCCGCGCGAAGACCGTGCATAAGGAGCATATATAATGGCTGACGCATCTTCTTCCCAGGCACGCCGCCCGTTCCACCGCCGTCGCAAGACGTGCCCTTTCTCCGGCGCAAACGCTCCGAAGATCGACTACAAGGACGTACGTCTTCTGCAGCGCTACATTTCTGAGCGTGGCAAGATCGTTCCTTCCCGTATCACAGCTGTTTCCCAGAAGAAGCAGCGCGACTCGCTCAGGCGATCAAGCGCGCTCGTTTCCTCGGCCTGCTGCCATACGTTCTGACCTAATATAATCTGCGAGGCTGCGCTTTTGCGCGGCCTCGTTTTCTGCATGACGACATCCTTCCGCGTTGGGCGTGGATCGATCTTGAAATGAAAACCCATGTTGGGGACGCGGTTCTAACGGACCATCCTCTAACTGCTACAAAGTTCAGCAGGACAGCGACTTGCCAAAATTGAACCAGACAGTGCTGATTCCCGGCATTCTTGCCGGCATATGCGCAGCGTTTCTAACGCTTGGCGCAACCGCACAGTCGTCGATGTCTTTCCTGCTTTATGCTGCCTCCGCCATGCCGGTTCTCGTTGCCGGGCTGGGCTGGGGCAATGTATCGGCCATCATTGCCATTCTGTCGGCAGGTGTCCTCGGCACCCTCGCCGTATCCCCCATCTTTGCCGTGACGATCGCGATATTCACGCTGATCCCGGCTGGCTGGCTGTCTCACCTTGCTAACCTCGCTCGTCCGGCATCCGAACTGGGTGGCCCTGATGATCTGATGGCATGGTATCCGCTTTCGGGCATCGTCCTGCATCTCTGCGCGCTCATCACCGTCTCCGTCATCGTCCTCGGCACGATGATTGGCTACGGCCCCGATCTCGTGTCGCAACTGGTCGATGTGATGATGGCGTCGGTGCAAACGCGTGAAGCATCCTTCACACCGGATGCGACGGCACTTGCGCAGACGAAAACACTGTTGGTGCTGATGCTGCCGATGGTTCAGGGCGGTCTCTGGGTCATCATGCTGTTTGCGGCCTATTATTTCGCCAGCCGTGCGGTTCGCTCTTTCGGCAAGGGCTTGCGCCCGCGTGAAGACATTGCAGCAGCACTGCGCATGCACCGCAACGCGATCTTCATCTTCCTCGGCGGCATTGTTCTGACCTTCCTCGGCGGCACCGTGGCGATGGTCGGCGCTGTTGTCTGCGGCACCTTCGGCGCGGGCTTCGTCATGGCAGGCTATGCTTCACTGCATCATCGTTCCAAGGGCAAGGACTGGCGCTGGCCGGTTCTGGTTCTCAGCTACATATCGGCGGTTTTCGTCTTTCCGCTGCTTCTCATTCTTGTGCTTGGTTTGAGCGACGTGCGCAGCACGATCTCCCTCACGCCACCACGGAAACCTGACAATAACGAAACCAAACCTTAGAAAGGATCAAGAAGATGGAAGTCATTCTTCTCGAACGCATCGCAAAGCTTGGCCAGATGGGCGAAACCGTAAAGGTTCGCGATGGCTACGCACGTAACTTCCTGCTGCCACACGGCAAGGCACTTCGCGCCAACGCTTCCAACAAGACCCGTTTCGAATCCGAGCGCGCAACGCTCGAAGCTCGTAACCTTGAGCGCAAGTCCGAAGCCCAGACCGTTGCCGACGCACTGGCAGGCAAGAGCTTCATCGTTGTTCGTTCCGCTGGCGAAACCGGCCAGATGTACGGCTCTGTTGCTGCTCGTGACGTTGTTGAAATCCTCGGCGCTGAAGGCTTCAACATCGGCCGCAACCAGGTCGAACTCAACACACCGATCAAGACCATCGGCCTGCACAACGTAACACTTCACCTGCACGCAGAAGTCGAGCTTCAGGTTGAACTGAACGTTGCCCGTTCGGCTGAAGAAGCAGAGCGTCAGGCCAAGGGCGAAAGCCTCACATCCGCCGACGCCATCTACGGCGTTGACGAAGATGCTCTTCGTCCAGAAGACTTCTTTGATCCAGACGCAGAATTCAACGGCGAAGGCGACGACGAATAATCGTCTCTGGCCTGTTGGACTGAATACTGAAACCCCGGATGGCGACATTCGGGGTTTTTGGGTTTTATGGGGTTGGTGGGGTTGGTGGGGCGTCGCGGGTGTGGCTTTACCCCCTTGTAACTTCCCTTCACCGTCCTTTGGGTGTGTACTGCCCTGTGCGGTGGCGGATGTGAGACCGAAGCCCCTTAGGGACACCAAGCCCGTGGCAGAGCCCGGTTGTGCATCCGCCGTTCCATCGAACCCGAACAGTCGCCAGGGCCGCTTGCGCGTGCAAAGCCCGATTAGGCAAGGATGGGATAAGATGGATATTATCGTTGGTATCGACGTGTCGAAGGAGCGTCTCGACGTTGCGGTTTCACCCTCTGGTGCAAGCTTTTGTGTCGGGAACGACCATGATGGCATCGAAGAACTTGCGCGTCGCCTTAAGGCGGAGA
>NZ_FMUD01000037.1:0-48280 GCF_900100825.1 Agrobacterium sp. DSM 25558
CCGCTTTGGAAAGGGCGTCGCGGAGGGCGTCGCGGAGGATTTCGACCTCCATTGTCTTACGGCCGAGCATGCGCTCCAGCTCGCGGACGCGATCTTCCAGTTTCTTCACTTCCGAATTGCCGACCACCGGCTCGTCAGAATCCACGGCTGCAGCACCTCCCTCGCTCAAAAGCCTGCGCCACCGATAAAGCAAATTGGGCGCAACGCCATGGCGGCGAGCGGTGGACGATACCGTCTCGCCTGGTTCAAAACTCTGCTCAATCATTGTCAGCTTCTGCTCGGTTGTCCACCGCCTGCGGCGCACATCTCCCGTCAGCAGTTCAACGTGTCGATACTCGTTAGACATAAGCCTATACCCAAGCCTGTGCTTGAGCCTTTCTGCTTATGCCGACTGTCCGGTCGAAATGGGGGGCAGTTCAATCGGAACAAAATCGGATATTCGACCTTGCCAAATTATTGGTTTGCTTATGGATTTTTTCGCGCTCGGAATTTTATAATATTTCACCATAATGGTGTCTTGGGTTCGGATGGCGGCGGTTGCGGAAACGTCGCTGTTTCTTCCTAGAGCACTAAGATAGCAGGCAGCTGTTCATGCGCCCGCTACGCGTCGGCCGATGTCAAAGGCACGTTGAAGGCCGTCTTCCACACCTGTTCGGTCAACGGGCAGCAGCAGGTCCAGACCGATGACCGGCATGCCACAGTAGCCGAAGATGCCTTGGACAATCTGCGCGTTCAGAGCATCGAAGTAGCCGCGACGCTGATAGGTGTCGTAATCAGCACCGCCGATCGCGACGACCTGTCCTTTCAGGTGCACGAGCAGCCGCTTCATTTCTTTTTCGCCATCATCAATGAAGGCCCAACCCTGGATAAACACCCGGTCGATCCAGCCCTTCATGACGGCCGGCATGGACCACCAGTAGACCGGAAACACGAGCACCAGGGCGTCGGCCCGATCGATGCGTCGCTGCTCTTCCCGGATGTCGACCGGCATTTGCCCGCGGCCATGGAAGAGATCATTGTCGGGGCCTGCGAACCGCGGGTCGAACCCGCTCGACGCCAGGTTCAGGACCTCGTGCGTGGTGCCGGGAAGGCTGTCGAGCCCATCGACCAGCCGAGCGACTGCGCCATGCGTATAGGACGCAGGGTCCGGATGGGCCGTGACGATCAGGATGTGCATATTTGCCCTACTCTGGTTGGGGTGGTCAAGGTCGATGCTCTCAAAGCTCTATGACGGCGCCCTCGGCCCGCAACTCGTTAAGGTACCAGTCGGCGTCCATGAGTAGCTCCGGGAAGTAGAGGCCTGACGGGAACGCGGGCTTTCCCTCTAGGCCCACAACCATTGAGAGAGCCAGCGCACCGCTCAGTCCCGTTAGCGCTGCCTGACCTTTGCCGAACTCCAGCGTGAGGCGTCGATGGCATGGGCTGTCGCGCAATTCGCCCTCGATTTCGACTACCAGTTCGGTTGCAATGCCCTCTCCCCTGCGCCGGCTGGACGACTCAGCCATCGCCAGATCGAACCTTACCGACCGGGCCTGCGTCATCGCCTGCAAGCTGACGATGTCGTACGGCGTGAGGGCACTTCCGTTCAAACGTCGGCCGTCGAGGGCCCGGATCTCGCGGGATGCTGCTGTCCCGTCCAGCCAGACGCGGCGCCCGTCGTCGAAGGCCCAGACGCCGGATCCGCCTTCGGAACCGCGCTCCATATCGGCCATCGCGGCGGGACCTGTAGGGTCCTGCTCGTCAACGATCGCTCCAACAGATACAGAGTGCACGGCGTCCATGCTTCTCGTCGCAGCCTGCGTCATGAACACAGCCGGTCCACCGTGCCAATGGCTGGCGAGCACAACGGGGCTGGCATCCGGGCGACGGATGACGTGCGCCATCTCGGCGCCGACCTCGACCAGCCAGTTGCCCATGCTGAGATAGGGGACGCGAAGGTCCTGGGCATGCGAGAGGCCGGTCAGCCCATCGTCCGGAGCCATCATCACGACCCCGCCCAGCTGATCGTCTTTCTCCAATCCAAGACGGGGCCTGTTGATATCAATCTGGACGGCAGCAGCCTTACCGACCTCTTCGGCTAGAGAGTGCGCGCGTGTCATGTCGCGCGCACCGATAAGGATCGGCACCCTGGGATGGCGCTTGCGAAATGCCTTGACCCCCTCGCGGCCGATGACGCCGGTTCCCCCGGCAAACAGAATGGGAGCTTCCATAACAATCTCCTTATTTCGTTTATGTGTCCCGCAGGGAGCCGCGCATGCAGCGCAGCGACTTGCATCGACGGAATAGTGGCCTTCAATTTCGGAATTTAGCGCGCCGGATAGCGGCGTTGCAGCCAGTCGATCGCCAACCGATTGACGTCATCAGGCTTCTCTTCAGGCGTCCAATGCCACGCCTCTGGAATGACGTGTGTCTCAAGGTCGGGAACATGGTCGCGCATACCCTCGGTCATGCTGGGACGCAGCACGACGTCATGCTCCGCAGTAATCATCAAGGCAGGGACACGGACGTTCTGATCGACCCCAAGGCCCGCTTTCCAAGCCCTGGAAATGTTTCGGTACCAATTAATCGCGGGAGTGAACCCTGTCCGGCTAAAGTTATGCTCGTAGACGTCGAGCTCGTCGGCATTGAGTACGTCCTTGCCCGGCAGCTCAGCGGGGATCGGCTTGCCGTAGTACTCCATGTTGACGACGAATTCAGGCAGTTTACCCCACTCAGAGGACCGCATTAGGTCTTTGCGGTACGCAGATCGTATTGTCGCGCGAGGGGCTGCATTCATGGCCTCATCGGCCTTGTCTCCATCCTGGAACATCAGGACGTACATGTCCCGACTGTAAACCTTGCGCATCTGGTCGATCGGATCGACCTTCGGGTCGGCAACAAAAGTTTCGCCCTTGGCCAGGGCGGGGCGCACGATGTCGGGATGGAGCCAAAGCCCCCAATGAGGAACATGCGGCGTGTTCAGCGAGACAACGCCCGCCACCCGCTCGCGATGGAGGAGCGCCATTTGCCAGGCGAGCAAACCACCCCAGTCATGTCCCATAAACACGGCCTCACGCACTTTGAGATGGTCAAGCAAACCGACGAGGTCACCCGTCAGGCTTGTTATATCGTAGGCCTCGACATCGGCCGGAGCGTCGCTTGCCCCGTAGCCGCGGAGGTCGGGGACGATGACTCGGTAGCCTGCTGCCACCAGCGCAGGGATTTGGTGCCGCCACGTGTAGGCTAGGCCCGGAAAGCCGTGCAGGAGGACCACGGCCGGCCCCGATCCCGCCTCGTATACTTTCAGCTTTATTCCGTTGGTGGACACAATGGACGAGGGCGGCATCGGCGGTGCCTCCGCCCATGCTGGGGTGGTAAATCCAAGGGCCAAAGCCGTGAGGCCAGCCAGCAGGGTTCGACGAGAGAAAGGCATGCGGGATTTCCCTGAAATTCGTGCTGCAAGAGCTTTCGCAACGCTTCGCATTTTGTTACTATATGTAAGTTACTAACGGTAGCTTATGTTTGTGTCAAGCTAGGATTGTGGTGAATGTCCAAGAAACTGCCTAGAGCCGATCGCCGTGCCCAGCTTTTGGAGATCGCGTCCGACATTGTACGTGAGCAGGGAACCGATGCCTTAACGCTCGGATGGCTTGCCGAGCGGGCGGGCGTGAGCAAGCCCATTGCTTATGACCATTTCGAAACCCGGTCTGGTCTGATGATGGCGCTCTATAGAGAGGCGATGAACCGGCAGGTCGAGGCTTTGGCGGTAGCACTTCAAGGCACACCTCGCGAACCCGAAAGGATCGCGCGGGTACTGGCGATGGCCTATTTGGAGTGCGCGACGACGATCGGACCTGAATGGCATGCGATCGGAGCTGCCCTGCGCGGTGACGCAATGATGGATGCCTACCATCGCGAGATGAGAGAAGAACATGCGACCTTCTACGCCGAAGCCATCCAGCCGCTGTCCGAACTCGATCCGGCAACCGTGCGGCGGCGATGCGTTGGCCTGATCGGGGCCATGGAGGCAGTATCGAACGAAATAGCGGCCGGACATATTCAGCTGGAACATGCGGTGGAGGATCTCGCGTCACTGAACGTGACTTGGCTCATGAATGGGCGCTGAAGTGAGTTAGGCCGTCAGTTGTATAAAAGAACTGTGAAAATGGGTGTAGACAGCAAGTCGGCATCCCGCCCGGTTAGTGTTCGGTGGCAATCAACGGGGCGATTGCCAAACTAGTCATGCCGGTTCAGGCCTGCATGGAAAGGATCGAAGAGTGATGCACCGAGAAGGTGCTGTGGAGACGTGGCCGAACTGCCTGCCGTTGTACACGCGCGAAGGAGTTCACTTTTTTGCATGGGAAAGCTCAAGCAATTGACCGGGTCGTTGAAGCACCCATTCCGACTGCCGTGTTAACGGTGTCAACCGACCTTCGCTTGGCAAAATCAAAAGCGGTACTATCCGACATGGCGTTCAATGCTCTACTCTATTCGCCCACGTGTTCTATCACCGCGATCAAAATGGATGCTCACTCAATGTATGCCGCGGAATGAGGTCAAGAAATGCACTGACCGTCTGGCTGGTCACCTCGACAGCTTTGACGACAACGCTGAGTGTCCATGAAACCTGGGCGTCGCGGATTGGCACGATCACAACGTCTGACCGATTGCCGACAAGTTCTGGCGGCAGCAGGGCGATGCCAAGACCTTGCGCAACGAAATCCGGTATTGTCGTCAACTCGGCCACTTCAATTAGCACCGAGCGCGACAACGCCCGCTGAGCAAAGGCCTCATCAATGACAGCACGTTGTCCGAAGCCTGGCGGCATATCAACGAAAGGCTCTCTTTCGATTTGAGCAAGCGTAATGTCGCTGTGCTTGGACAAAGGGTGATGAACGGAGGTAGCGAGTTGCAACCGATAGGATCGAATTGGTATTGTCCGGAGTGTTCGATCGTTGAGGTTTGTGCCGACAAACGCAACGTTGATGCTACCTTCCTTCAATCGTTCTATAAGCTCGTCCGTTCCCCGCCGCGACGTCTGGAGCCGCATCTGAACGTCAGGATATCGGCGGTGAAAGTCTCCAAAAAGGGCGGGCACATCTATCAGCTTGAGGCCGCTTAGCATTCCTATGGTGAGGGTCCCCTTCAAACCACCTGATGGATGCACGGCAGTTTTTGCAGCGTCCATGGCGCTGATTGCATTTCTGGCATGGGGGAGGAAAATCCTTCCACTCTCTGTCAGCGCTACCGATCTGGTCGAGCGATCAAAGAGCGTGGCATCGAGCTCCAATTCCAGCGATCGTATTGTCGCGGAGAGCGTCGACTGCGTCATGTGAAGATGATGTGCTGCGCGTGTGAAATTTAATTCCTGCGCCAGTTGTACGAACGCTTCGAGTCTTCGTTGATCCATTTGGGAAACCAGTTAGTGAATTCTTCGATCACTATATCGTATTTTATCGTTAGACGCGATCATTTCCACGCATCATTATAGCCTCATCATCAACAACCAGATGAGGCATACCATGAAGGTCTTACTGACAGGGGCTAGCGGCTATGTTGGCGCTGCGACGCTAGAAGCACTAGTCGCAGCTGGCCACGATGTGGTCGGCATTACACGCTCTGAAGCGAAAGCGGAAAGTATCCGGCAGCGAGGGGCAGTCGCAAGGGTCGGCGACGTAAGGGACAATGCGTTTTTGACGGCGATTGCCGCGACCGTCGACGGAGCGATCCATCTCGCGTCGCCTGGCGACGAAACCAGCGCTCAAACTGAAGAAATTGTCGTGGCCGCTATCCTCAATGGCCTTGGCAAAGCTAATAAGCCCTTTGTGTCGACAGCTGGTCTGTGGGACCACGGTAGTGGTGATGCTATCGGCGAAAAAACCGCATTCCGAGCTCCGCAGATCACCGCGTGGCGACCGGCAATAACCCAGCGCGTTCTAGGTGCCGACGGTGTTCGCAGCAGTGTAATCTCGCCTGCCCTCGTTTATGGACGGGGAGACAGCTTGTTGCACCTTGTTGCCAATGGTCCGCGCGTTGGTAAAGAAGAACAATCCCTATTGGTGGTCGGCGGTGGACAACACCACTGGGGCAATGTGCACGTCGATGACCTCGCCAAACTATACCTGTTTGCTCTCGAGAAGGCCCCTGCCGGGACCTACCTGATCGGAGCAAACCCACATGCTCCGACAGCGCTAGCAATCGCGAGTGCTGTTAGCACGGCGATTGGGTTGCAGGGACGCGTCGAGCCAGAGGGCGTGGCCGCAACTGTCAAGCGTCTGGGTGCGCTTGGGGAGGCTCTGCTTCTGGACCAGAAGATTGTCAGCACGGGTGCTGAACAACTCGGATGGAGGCCAGCACAGCTCTCGATCATCGAGCATCTCGCAGAGACAACGAACTTCACACGATAACTTTATGAGTGGAAATTAAAATGAATGGTTCTTCCAACACACGTGTTTTGATCAAAGGCGCGTATATTCTTTCACAGGACGATGAACACGGCGAATTCGTTGGTGACGTCCTGGTCGTCGACGGCAAAATCGTTGATGTCGGTCCCGATCTTGCGGATGATACAGCCGAAATCGTTGATGGCGCAGGTCATGCGCTTTTACCGGGCTTCATCGATACCCACAGGCACGCATGGCAGGGTGCTTTGCGCGGTCTGGATCCATCATGGACCTATGCCCAGTACCGCAACCACGTACAAATTGGCCTCGGCCCGCACCTCGAACCTGAAGACGTCAGGATCGGGAACCTTGCGGCTGGCATTATGTCTCTCGACGCTGGCGTGACCACCGTTCGCGACGAGGCGCATATTATGAACAGTCCAGCTCATGCGGACGCTGCAATTGCGGCGCATTGGGAATCTGGAATCAGGGCGGTCTTCGCCTATGGCTGGCCGTCCACGGAAGCGGAATCCTGGCAGTTCGGTAGCGAAAGGGCTCACCCTGCAGACATCCGCCGCGTGCGGGAAACTGTTCTGTCGGACGACACCGCACGCGTCACCCTCGCCGCAATGATCCGTGGACCCGAACTATCGACAATAGACATCGCCGCAAATGATATCAGTCTTGCCCGCGATCTTGGCCTGCAGATGAGCATGCATGTCGGCCTGGGTGAATGGGGCGTCCAACAGGCCGCAATCCGTAACCTGAACGACAGCAAATTGCTGGGTTCGGATATGCTCTTCATTCACGCCTGCACGTCCACTGACGATGAATTGCGGATGTTGGCGGATCACGATGCCCAGGTTTCTGTGGCATCATCGATCGAAGCCTTCATGCCGGGGCTCGGCCAGCCTGCCACCAACCGCATGATTGCCGCAGGCTTGCGACCGAGCCTCAGCCTTGACGTCGAAACGTCTGCCGCTGGTGATCTGTTCGGCGCAATGCGCGCAGCGCTCGTCTATCAGCAGCTGACACGTGCGGGAGCAGGAGGAATGATGGAGCGGGATCTTCAGACCCTGCCGACATTCGACTCCCGCGACCTGCTTGCTTTCTCAACCATCAACGGCGCGCGCGCATGTGGGATCGATGATCGAACCGGCAGTATCACAGTTGGCAAGGAGGCCGATCTTATCATGATCCGGCTGACCGATACCAACCTTCTGCCCGCTACTGATGTGGCCGCCACTATTGTCACCGCAGCCCATTCCGGCAATGTGACCTACGTCATGGTCGCTGGGAAGGTGATGAAATCCAACGGTTCGCTGCACCAGACACATTCTATTGCTGAGTTGGCTGAGGCTTCGCGAGACCGGATCTATCACCGTGCAGGGCTTGCCAAGCCAGGACGGAAAGACGCGACTGTGCCCTTCTTCCTGAAGGCTGGTCACTGAATGTCGACGCATAGTAACTCGACTCTAAACCAGGGCCGAGGACCGCGCAAACTGCGCGGCCCTCAGGCTGCCGTCGTGATCGCCGCGACCTTCTTTGTGACGATGCTTGGTCCGACCCTGCCGACGCCGCTCTATCCGATATATCAGGATAAATTTGGTTTCGGGGGTCTTATGGTCACCTCAATTTTTACGACCTACGTCGTGGGGATTGCCGCCGCTCTAATCCTGTTTGGGCGACTTTCCGACCAGATAGGACGTCGAGCACTGCTATTGCCCGGCCTCGTGTTGGCGGCGTTGAGCAGTTCTGTTTTCTATTTTTCCGACACTGTGCCAGCTCTGTTCTTCGGCCGCCTTCTTTCAGGTCTGTCAGTGGGCATAATCACCGGGACTGCCACAGCAGCCTTAACCGACCTGGCTCCGGCAGGGCGGAAGCGCTTCTACAGCCTGACGGCCGCGCTGGTGAACATGCTTGGCCTGGGCCTCGGGCCTGTCCTCGCGGGTGCGCTTGCTGAATTCACCGCATTTCCTCTTACGCTTCCATACCTCGTTCACATTGTGCTGGTCATCGCATCGTTCGCAGGGGTCAGCATGATCGCCGAGCCGCTCGACCGTCAAGGCGGATCCCTTAAATGGGAGTTCCAGCGGCTGACACTTCCACCCGAGGTTCGAGGAACATTCATTCGTGCCGCCACGGCCGGCTTTGCAGGGTTCTCCGTATTGGGTCTGTTTGCTTCTGTGGCTCCAGCCCTGTTGCTGCACGTCCTTGGCATAGGCAATCACCTGGTATGCGGGCTTGTTGTCTTTGCTCAACTCGGATTTTCGGCACTGGGTCAGATTGGCAGCACCAGAATGGCGGACCGAAAGGCAATGCTGATTGGGACCGCGGCTCTCACGGTCGGAATTTTGCTCACTGGGATGAGTATTGCCGTATCTTCTTTACCGATACTGCTGACGGGCGCAGCTTTTGCCGGAGCGGGACAGGGGATGAGCTTTCGCGCTTCCCTTAGCACATTGGCCGAACAGAGCCCCGCGCATCTTCGTGGCGAGATCACGTCTACCTTCTTCCTCGTCCTTTATATTGCGCAGTCCGTACCCGTCATGGGCGTAGGTGTCGCTGCAAGCACTTATGGTCTGGCTCTCGCCGGCGTGGGGTTTGCGGTGTTCGTGGCAATGATTGCAGCAACTGCGTTCGTTAGCTTGCTGGTATCCAAGCCATCGGGCGGCGTGACGTGATCAAGCGAGATCCAGCCGAATTCTTTTCGTGTTGAGTGGACACCTTTCCGCGCCCGCTTGGATAACGCGTCAGCGGTTCTGATCTTTTCAAGGCGATGGCACTCCATCGCTGGCATCCACAGGTGTGAGTCCATTCAATAACGGTAACAAGTTCATAGAGCACGCGCGGTTGCGATAAGGGCGGCGAGCAACCAAACGCCCTCAAAGGCACACTCCTACGGAGCCAGTCTATATCCACCGCCTCCGCCTTTGAGCTTGGACGCTAAGAACTCGCCGAGCCGAGAGCCATCCGCATTGTGAACGACAATTTTAAGTCTCCCCCGTAAATCCGGACGCCTCAATAGGAAAACTGCAAGCGCGACTATTGCAGCGCGATTAGCTGCCTCAACGTCCGTTTCGCACACGATTTCACGTCTGACGCAAGTTTCGCCGTCCCAAATTTCAAATGAGTAACTTTGCATTCCATCCGCCCCCAGACAGCACGAATTAAAGCATATGGCTTTTCAGAAGGTTCGAATGCTCTGATTATTGACGTAAAGATATTATGGGTTCTACTTTTTGGATTGTTCGCCAGAACTTCCTAGTAGAGGTGCAAAATTTTACTGCAATTCTGCCACTACTACTAAAATTTATGGTTATTTCTCTGCAATCGAGCGGTACAGTTCTCATCCAAACCGCGAGCAACGCGTAAACGAGCTTGCTTGATCGAGAAGTATACGCTTGTTATACGACCGGAGCTAGTTCTTTGGCAAACGTGAGCTTGTCTTGCACGACCATTCAGTTGGCCACGTCCCAACAGCCTGCGGGAACGACGGGGCGTCAACAGCCGGTCATGTAAACTCGGGACGGTATGAAGAGAGCTGAATTGCCTACTCCGCAATTCCAAGCGTGGGCCTATTTCAGGCCGGAACCGAGAGCCTGGGTGCTTCCTCGCTGAAAATTTCTTCTAAAGCCGCTAAAATTTGCCGTACCGGCTCGGAGCGGCTGAAATAATAAATAGTCTGGGCATCACGGCGGGTTTGCACCACATTTGCATTGCGCAGTTTGGAAAGATGTTGAGATAACGCTGATTGGCTGAGGCCAACCTTTTCTGCTAGCTGACCCACCGGCATTTCTCCCTCAACGAGGATCCGAAGAATCGTGAGTCTCTTTGAGTTCTCCAGCGCGGATAAGAGCGTCACTGCCGAATTAATTGATTGCTCATCAAGGCGTCTGCTCACTACGTTTGTCTCCAAAGCTATTCTCATTGAGGCAAAGATTGACAGGATACGGATCTCTTGTTCCTTACCTCCCGCCGACCACCAAATGGCACCTGGGGGAGAAAGTAAGCCAATCTTTGCTAAATTAGATTAGTCAGTATCCGTCAATCTTCAATGCGAACAACGCCGATGAGTGCCTCTAAGGTGCAGTGATGTCACTGAGGTGCAGGTTTATTGCGTGGTTTGACGGAGGTTGACTGATTTGCCTATTAAAAAGTGGTTCGCCGAAATTTGGAACCGTCCTTTGGGAATTCAGAACTGGTTGTCAGAGGCTCGGATTGAAGCAGGAACTTCATGTGACCGATTTATGTAGCTTAATTTGTATCTGTCCATTGAACGACCGATTTCAAACAAAATCTGAGCTTCATTGCCACGCATAAGAAGATTCGAGTATGGTTGAATCGTGTTTCATGCGTTTTTTAGCGAAGTTAACACGTGTTTGGATGTGTTAGGAATGTCGAACGGTCCGTACAAAGAACTCAAAATTTCGTCCAGGGATATCGGAGAAGTTGAGGAGTATTTGAGTGACGCTTATGCCCCGGTGTCTGCAACTCCACTCGGCTCGCACCACAAGTACGGGGTCAACGGACATCTCGCCGTGCTCGATGACGTTTTCTTCGAATGGTCGAAAACAATTGGAAGTTATCGCGTTACTCCCATCGAAATGTTCGATTCTGTTCTCTTCAATTTCGTCAGCGAAGGAACAACGGATTACCATTTCAAGGACAATAAATTAACGATCGCGGCCGATCAGGTAATTGGTTACCGGCACGCAGACAACGTTGATGTTCTGGACGGAAGTGAACATTCAACAGTTGTCATTTCTGATGACCTTCTCTGCAAGCGGATGTCCATATTGCTTGATAAGCCGGTGGTTCACACGGTTGAATTTAGCAAGGGTGCCCTGGATCAGCGAAATCTCAAAGGACTTCCAGCTCTTGTCGAGTTTTTGTACAATTCATCGGTCCAGCAACTCGCGGGATCGCTCAATGCACGTTCGTCGACTGTTGGAAATTTGGTCATTGATAGTTTCCTTTTAAACTATCCGAACAACTATACTCAGACGCTGACGGCGCCCGTGCCCTTAGTTGCACCAAGACAGGTGCGGCGGGCGATCGATTATATCCACGCGCATCCAGCGGACAGAAGCTCTCCCGAATTCTTAGCTAGCCTGAGCGCTGTTAGCGTCCGCTCTCTGCAGTATTCTTTCTTGCTTTCGGTAGGACAGACGATCAGCGAGTATCAGCGCGCTTTGCGCCTGCAAAAAGCTCGCGACGACCTCGATCAAAGTAGCAATCTCTCCGCGAAGGCAATTGCTGAGAAATGGGGATTTGCATCGCATAGTGCCTTTACACAAAGTTTCAAAAAAGCGTTTGGCGTCACTCCATCCCAGGCCCGCAGGGGTAATTGAACGTTCCGATCTGTTCTTTTCACATAGGTTTCATCCATTGGTGAAGTTGGAGCGATAATCAACATAGAGGAATATTTGGACGCTAAAAGGCGATAATGGGCAAACGGTATGTCTCCCGCGATCGTGCGGGAGACACAGGCAGTAGAGTTGGCGGGCGTCAACTCCGGAGATGTGGACATCCTATGGCCGAACCGCCAGAAGGTTGTTCTGGCGTTCTCCCTTTGAGAACTTCCTCTACGGCCTGAGACAGAAGATCACGGCGCGTCGAAAGGGAATAGATGTCCTGAGCAAATGCCGGGCTTGCTTTCCAATCAAATACGAGTTCGGCCATCACTCTGTCCCCGACGATGCGCCCCATCAGGGCCTGAGCGGTTTCGAGATCAGGCACAGCCTCGCTCACCACAACATGAGTTTCTAGCACGTTTTCATCCATGAGCGACTTAATGATCAGTTCGTGTGCGTTTTCTAGCGTCAGAGTCCAGACAGCACCGATAATGACATACAACTTTTTCCATTCATCCCTGCCCACCATTGTAAGCGCCGTTCTTCACCCACATTGTCGGCCGTTGCCTGATCTGTCATCGACGTCCCATGGATAACGACAAGGAGTTTCTCCATGGAGACTACGTTGGAGTTTCTCACGACGCGGCGAGGCCGACGCGAGGCACATCGCCACTGGACTGACGAGGTAAAGGCTCGGATCGTGTCGGAGAGCTTGCGGCCGGGAGTGACGGTGAATGAGGTTGCTGCCCGCACGGACTGAAGGCGAATCACCTATTCTGCGCTCGATCCACTCATCCGGACCGATATGCAGTCCGTGCTTCTCGACATTCAGAAGGAAATCAAGAAAACTATCGTGTTCATTACCCACGACCTGGATGAGGCGCTTCGTTTGGGTGACCAGATCGCCATTCTTCGCGACGGCGAAGTCATTCAGCAAGGGACACGAGAGGATATCGTCCTGCGCCCGGCAGATGACTACATCGAGAGCTTCGTCAAAGAGGTAAACAGAGGGCGTGTTGTCCAGGTCGGAGCCATTATGCGACCGCTGGACGCTGAACATAGCCTCTCTGGAAAGGCGACGGTTTCATCGGATGCAACGTTAGAACATGCGATTAGGAGCCTCGCTCATGCTCCGGACGGTGATATCGTCGTCGTCGCTCCGTTGGGAGAACCCGTAGGCGTCGTTACTTTTCGCGACCTTGCGAACGCGATGGTCACGATGCCGGCCCAAGAAGGCGACGCTGCTCGCGCAATCGCGCTGGCGTAGTTGTCAATTCTTATGAAGCCGGATTCTCGAGCCCTACCATCGGTTACGATAAGCACGGCTTCGTTGTGGCACTGCTTCCGGTGCTGGTCTTAATTTCTAAAAGCGTTATCAAACGACGATGCTGCAAGTCGCGCATGATTTCCGTCAATACCTGTTATGCCGCTATGTCGCTATGTCTGCTCCACCAATCGCTTAGCCTACCTGAGTAGTGGTGTCTTTGGTTCAGATCCTTTCAAGGCGGTTAACACAAAAGTGTTCTTCGAACAAAATATAGGGGCCGCACATCCGGAACATTTATGCCGTCCAGACATGCGGCCTAAGGCCCTACTTCAGCGAAACGACGCCCGAGGCGACATCCGGTAGCGTCTTGATGATGCCGCTCTTGACATACCATTCGGCAATGGCACCGATCTGTTTAACGTCGGCTTGAGAAACGCTGGTCGTCGGAACAGCGTTGTTCGCGCCGATCTTGGCGCCGAGATCGGTCGGAATGTTCATTTCCTTGGCCCAGATGGCACCGGCTTCCGCCTTGTTGGCAACAGCCCAGGCATTTTCCGACTTGATAACGTCGAAGACGAGCTGCAACTGATCTGCCTTGTCCTTAGCGAAATCGTGGCTGGCTACCAGAACGACGGCATTGTCGGACTTAATGGCCGCGCCATCCACGATCACCTTGCCATCATAGGCCTTTTCGGCAATCGTCAGGAAGGGATCCCAGGTTGCCCAGGCGTCGACATGACCCTGGGTGAAACTCGGGCCGCTGTCACTCGGGCTGAGATAGACACGTTCGACGCTTTTTGGATCGACGCCATTTGTTGCAAGACCCTGCATCAGAAGGTATTCGCCGGTGCCGCCGCGATTGACCGCCACCTTTTTGCTGGCGAGATCCTTGATGGAGGTGATGCCGGAATCCTTCTTGGCGACGATGCCTTCGGAACCGGGTGCCATCTTCTGGTAGGCAAAGATCACCAGCGGGATTTTTGCCGCAAGCGCTGTGATTGCTGAAGTCGAGCTGCCAGCGGTGATGTCGATGCTGCCCGCGTTAAGCGCTTCAAAGGCGGGTGCGGCTGCCGGGAAGGGACCAGCCCATTCGACCTTGATACCCTTTTCGGAGAGCGCCTTTTCCAGCGTGCCGCGAGATTTGGCGAGCGTGATGTCGTTGGGCCCGCGCAGCCAGCCGATCCGCACGACGTCCTCGGCAGCGTGAACGGAGGGTGAGAAACTAACGACGGCGGTAACGAGAGCCGCAGCAGTCAGGAATGTGCGTTTGGTAATCATTGGTATGTCCAATCTGCCATTCTGGCATAAGGTTTAGGCATTCAGGTGTTCAAGCATGCAAGGGTTCGACGCCGAGTTCCTTGAGGAGTTCGGCTTCAATGCGGCTGGTTCTGGGATCGTCGCGGCGGCGGGGGTGATCTATATCGACGCGGATTTCTTTGATGAAACGTCCCTGGTCGAGCACCAAGATACGGTCGGCAAGCGCCACGGCTTCCCAAACGTCATGGGTGACGAGCAGAACGGCCGGATGATGTTTGCGCCAGAGTTCGAACACCAGATCGTGCATGCGCAGCCGGGTAAGGGCGTCGAGCGCGGCAAAGGGTTCGTCCAGCAATAGCAGTTCCGGTTCGCGCACGAGAGCCCGCGCAAGAGCAGAGCGTTGCGCCTCACCGCCCGACAGCGTCAGCGGCCAGGCGTTGATACGGTGCGAGAGACCGACATCGGCCAAGGCCTGTGTCGCCAGAGATCGTGCTTCAGGGCGACGGACGCCGAGCGCGACATTGTCGATGACGCTTTTCCAGGGCAGCAGGCGCGGCTCCTGGAAAACCACCGAACGGCGGGCGGGCAGTTCCAGCTTTTGCGCCGGTGCGGTGTCGAGACCGGCGAGAACACGCAAAAGGGTGGATTTTCCTGAACCGCTTCGGCCCAGCAGGGCCACGAATTCGCCTGGTGCCATGGTCAGGTCGATGCCGTCGAGAACCGCCGGTCCGCCGAATGAGCGGTGCAGTTTCTGGATGTCGACGAGATTATTCATGCGATCATCTCCGGGCGCCAGCGCAGCGCATATGCTTCGATCATCCGCACCAGACCATCGGTCAGCAGGCCCATGATGGCGTAGACAAGAAGGCAGACGACGATGACATCGGTCTGCAGGAAATCGCGGGCATAGGTGATGATGTAGCCGATACCGCTGGAAGCGTTGATCTGTTCGCCGACGACAAGGCTGAGCCACGCGACGCTGAGGCCATACCGAACGCCCACGAGAAGCGAGGGCAGGGCACCGGGAATGACGATATCGCGGATGATGCCGCGCGTGCCCAGTTCCAGCGTCTGGCCAGCCTCGATCAGCTTCTTATCGATGCTGCGAATGCCGCCATGCAGGGTGAGGTATATCGGAAAGATGGTCCCAAAGGCGACAAGCCCGATTTTTGGCGCTTCTCCGATGCCAAACCACAGAATGAACAAGGGCAGAAGGCCGAGGAACGGCATGGCCTTCAGCATCTGGATCGGCGGATCGATGATCGTTTCACCCAGTCGCGACAGGCCCGAGACCAGCGCTAGAAGAATGCCCAGGACGAGCGCAATTGAGAATCCGGCCAGCACCCGCAAGAATGACACGATCAGGCCGTTGATCAGCTCGCCGGACGCGACAAGGCGGCTGGCAGTGGCGATGATTTCGCTCGGTCCGGCGAGGATGCGGGGTGACAGCAACCCCGTCATGCTGGCGACCTGCCAGAGGACGATGATGGCAAGCGGAGAGGCCAGCCGCAGAGCGGTATTGGCCAGTCTGCGACCGACGCGCCGATTTTTTGGCGGGCTCATTGAGGGGGGCACCGAAGGGACGTGACCGGCCATACTGGTATCAGTCATTGGCGGGTTTTCCAGACAGGTCGCGATCAAAAAGGGTCGACCATGTGAACTGCTTGCGTTCCGGCACCAGGCGCTCTACCGGCAATTTGGGCAGTACCAATTCGCCGAACCGGTAGGCTTCCTCCAGCAAAGGCATGCCGGATAGGATGAACGTGTCGACGCCGACCTTGCGGTAGGCCTCCAGCGTGCGGATCACGGTGTCGGGGGAGCCGACGATGGCGGTGCCAGGGCCGGGGCGAACGAGGCCGATGCCGGCCCACAAGTTGGGGGCGATTTCGAGATCGCGAAGATTGGTGGGCTTGATCCCGCCATGCATTGCGCTCATCCGCTGCTGGCCAACCGAATCCGTGTTGGACACAAAACGCTGGTTGCCGGCAATCGCCACGTCATCCATCTGGTCGTAGAGATCGGCTGCCGCCTCCCAAGCCTTGGCGTCAGTCTGGCGGACGATGACGTAAAGGCGGATGCCATAGGTGAGTTCGCGGCCATGTTCGGCAGCGCGGGCTTTCACCTGCTTGACCTTCTCGCCCATCTGCTCAGGTGTTTCGCCCCAGGAAAGATAGGTTTGCACGTGCTTTGCCGCCACTTCGATGGCGCTGTCCGACGAGCCGCCGAACCACAGCGGCGGCGGCTGGATGCCGGTGCCGGCGGGAAGTGCCAGCTTTGCACCCTCAGTCTGGAAGTACTTGCCCTTGTGGGTGACGCTTTCGCCTGCCATCAGCCGGTGCCAGATGGTCAGGTATTCGTCGGCCATGACGTAACGTTCGTCATGCGGCAGCATCATGCCATAAGCGCCGAGCATCTTGGCGTCGCCGGAGACGACGTTGAGCATCAGGCGGCCGTTGGAGAATTCCTGAAACGTCGCCGCCATCTTGGCCAAGAGCGTCGGGGCGATCAGGCCGGGATGGAAGGCGATGAGGAATTTCATGCGTTCGGTATAGGGCAACAACGCGCCTGCGAGCGGCCAGACATCATGGGCACCGGTGGCGAAAAGTGCGCCGGTGTAGCCGAGATGGTCATAGGCCTGCGCGAGTTGCTTGTAATAACCGTAATCGATGGTCCGGGAGCCTTCCGGCTTCCACGGATATGCACCATCTGGAGCGCACATGTACCAGAGGACGTTCATGGTCAAATCTCCTTGCCGTTGTTCGCGTCGGCAATATTCGTATCGATGGTGAGTTTTGCGGCGAGGTCGCCATGAGCAAACAGCGTGTCGGCCTCCGCCTGCTGTTCGCGCAACAGCCGCGCGTCGGCGGCAATCACGTCCCAGTTTCTCTCAGAAATGATACGCGTCCAGGCGCGGCGCTCGGCTTCGTTGCCATCGGCGGACAGCAGCGCAGCGGCCTTTTCCGGGTCGGCCGAAATCTGCTGGCCGAGACGTTGCAATTCGCCTGCGAACGCGGCGAGTGTTTCGCCCGATAGGCCACGATCTTTGATTGTCCAGAAGGTCGACCGGTTGGGAATGAGATCGCCGCAATGGGCGAGAACACGGAACTCGCCACTGACGAGGGATTGTTCCAGATGCGGCGCCATGGCGATCCAGGCTGCAACCGTTCCGTCCCGCAAAGCGTCGCGGGAGGGCACGGGCGCGATATCCAGGCGCTCGACGTCGCCCAATGTGAGACCCGCCTCTTCAAGGCGCTTGGCAAGGAGATAGGTCAGAAATGAGCCATCCACCAAGGCGATCGGCTTGCCCTTCAAGTCGGCGATGTTTTCGATGTTGGAGGTCTTGGCGACAAAAATGGCACCGTTTGTCGGGCGTGGCGCAGATGCGCCAGCATAGGCGACCGATAGGCCAGACGCTGTTGCCAGAATGGGCGGGGTGGAGCCGGTGCCGCCGATGTCGAATTCGCCATCCTGCAACCGCCTCGCCGTCTCGCGGCCCTCGACATAGCCGACGAATTCCGGCTTGAAGGACGAGAAGGCACCGGGCCATAAGGACGCCAGCCGAAGGTGCAGATTGTTGGGGTGGTGGCCAATCCTCAAAACCAAAACATTCACCTCATTGAATTTTGTTATATAAATTTATATAATGATGGTAGCAGGCTCGGCGAGAAATACGACGCTGAAATTGCCCGATAGAGAAGAAAAATATTCCAGCGTTGGAGGACGCAGAATGACCCAGGACCAAAACGGCACGGATGCACGCCATCGCAAGCCGCATGTCCCCAAAATCAGGTGCCAGGCGATCGGTGAGGCATCCGACTTTATGAAGTCGTTGTCGAACCCGATTAGACTATCGATCCTATGCGTACTGATGGAAGGCGCGCGCACGGTTGGAGAGTTGGAAAAAATACTTGACGTGCACCAGCCAACCCTGTCGCAGCAGATCGGTGAGTTGCGCGAAGAAGGAATTATTGCGGGCGAGCGCGTGGCAAAAGCGGTCCTGTATCGGCTGGTAGATCCCCGGGCTGGTCAGATTATAGGACATTTGCGGCTGTTATTCACAAACCCTCATGCGTCAACGATTTGGCGCGGCGCGCAGTTCGGCACGGACGCCCCAAGTGCTATGGGATGAGTGGGTTCTGACAGGTTTCCACCTTACTTGGCGAGCATAAGCCACATAGCATTCGAGTCTGTCCCATCAATTTGCTCGACACCTCAAGCCATCAACCTAAATTCTTCAACGGGCAGACAATGCCACGCTAATTTTCCTGAAGTGAGGAAAATTATGGAACGGTGTTCCTGACTGCGAACAACAGATTGTTCTAAACAATATTCAATTAATTCTATAGAGTGAGTTGAATATGAAATATGAATTGTCGCGTCGGGCCGCCCTTAAACTCGGCGTGTCCGGTCTCGTTCTCGCTTCACCTGTCGCGTCGACATATGCGTCTGCGCAGACATCGAGTGATTTCCCAGCCGAGATCCGTCTTGATTGGGGCTACTACTCTTCCCACACGCTCCTTATCAAAAACAAGGGGTGGCTTGAAGACGCCTTCAAGGATGTCGGCACCAAAATCAGCTGGGTGCAATCGCGTGGTAGCAACAACTCTCTCGAGTTTCTGAAGGTCGGCTCTACCGATTTCGCCGGCTCGGCGGCGTTATCTGCCTTCCTGTCCCGTGCCAATGGCGTTCCATTGAAAGTCATCTTCGTTGCGAGTTGGGGCGGCTCGTCGATCATTCAGGTCAAGTCCGACTCTCCGCTTCAGTCGGTTGCCGACCTCAAGGGCAAAACGATTGCCGTTACCAAGGGAACTGCGCCCTATTTCACGCTCGTTCGCGCGCTTGCTCAGGCAAACCTGACGATCAACGATCTCAAGATCGTCAATCTCCAGCACCCGGAAGGGTTCAACGCACTGAGGCAAGGTCAGGTGGACGCGTGGGTTGGCATCGATCCGCAGACGGCACAGGCCGAGATCGCCGGTGATCGTGCCATCTTCAGCGATCGCAGCTGGCGTGAAGCCAGTGTCTTCAGTGTCTCGGAGGATTTCCTGGCCAAATACCCCAGAGCAGTCGAAAAGTTGCTCGGCGTATGGGTCAAAACGCAGACATGGATCCGCGAGAACAACGACGAATTTGTCTCTTTTGTCAGTGCTCAGGCCGGTGGCGATACAGAGGTAACGCGCCGGACGATTGCGCGACGCGACTATAGCGACCCCGTGCCCGGTGACGAACTGCTTGCGTCCATCAAGACGGCGACGCCACTGCTAGGTTCGGAAGTGTTGCGACCGGGTGTCGATGTCGACAAGGTGCTTGGACAATTGATAGACCCGACACCCGCCAAAAAGGTTGTTGGTGCATGACGGTTTTGACCCACGAGTTTGAGGGCAAAGAACAGGCGGCACGGGGAAAGGTCCAGGCATCGGGGCCGCTTTCCCGTTTCGGCAGGAAGGTGCTGTCCATCGATTTTCGCGGTGCCATCATTCCCGTCGGCGCGCTCTTGATGCTCGAACTCTTTGTTCGAATGGAGTGGGTCAGCCCCTATGTGCTGCCTCCGCCATCGGATCTTTATTCCACCTTCCTCTATCTGGCCGAAGGGCCACTGTGGACGAACATCGCGGCCAGCAGTCTGCGGGTGCTGATCGGCTTTGTAACAGGGTCCATACTGGCCATCATTGTCGGCTCTATCGTGGGATTGTGGTATTCGGCCGAGCGATACCTGGAGCCGAGTTTTCAGGCCTTGAGAGCCGTGCCAAGCCTTGCCTGGGTGCCTCTTCTCATGATCTGGTTCGGCATTGGCGAAATGTCGAAGGTGGTTCTGATTGCCAAGAGTGCGTTCTTTCCCGTCTATCTGAGCCTGTTTTCCGGCATCCGCAACGTTGATCGCAAACTGGTGGAGGTCGGTGAAATGTACCGTCAGCCATTACCGCTTCTTGTGTGGCGCATCCTGATCCCAGCCTCGTTGCCCCATCTGTTTACCGGCTTGCGTTATGGTCTGTCCCTGGCATGGCTGAGTGTGGTGGCTGCCGAACTCCTCGCCGCCTCGGAAGGCATTGGTTACATGCTCTCGGACGGACGCGAACTTTCCCGCCCTGACCTCATTTTGATCGCGATTATCTGCCTGGCAGTTCTGGGCAAGATTTCCGACAGCGTGTTCAAACTGGTCGAAGACCGTTGCCTGTCATGGCGTGACACCTATTCGACCTCTACAGGCGGTCGTTACGCATGAGCCTTCTCGACATCGACGTCCGCGAGAAAGCATTCGGCAGTACGATTGTGTTGAGTGACATTCAACTGAGCTTGGGAAAGGGCGAGGCAGCAGTGCTGCTTGGGCCCAGTGGCTGCGGAAAAAGCACTTTGTTGCGCATTGCGGCGGGTCTTGATCGGCAGTTTTCCGGCAAGGTTACGGTGAAGACCAGCCAGCAAGAAGCAGGTGTTTCCACTCCGCCGATCGCCTTTGTCTTCCAGGAGCCGCGTTTGATGCCGTGGCTCACGGTTGCCCAAAACATCGGCTATGCGGATGGGCGGCGCTTTGACGCCGCGCGTGTCCACCGCTTGATCGATGATGTCGGCCTGACCGGCAATGTCGACACCCTACCCAGAGCACTTTCCGGCGGCATGGCCCAGCGCGTCGCAATTGCACGGGCGCTCTATACCGAGCCGCGTATCTTGCTGTTGGATGAGCCCTTCAGCGCTGTCGATGCCTTCACGCGGATGAAGCTGCAGGATCTTGTACTCAAGCTGGTCGAGCAGCGCGGCATCTCCTTTCTGCTTGTAACCCACGATATCGACGAAGCACTTTATCTCGGCGACCGCATTTACATGATGGGGGTGCGCGCTGGCGGCATTCAACATGATCTTCCGGTGGACGTTTCTAGACCGCGGGACCGGCGGGATGCACGGCTGGCTGTGCTTAAGAATGATGTTCTCACCGCGCTACAGGCTGCCCATGTCATTTAAATTGATAGGTCTCGACCTCTTACCCCAAATAGGAGGCGATAAACGATGAAAAAGCCCTCAGAGTTTCTATGGTACATCCCAAATCAGGTCGTAGCCGGACACCGCGGAGATGCCGTCAGCAGCGATCACAACAGCCTCGACACCCTGACCGAACAGGCGAAGGCACTCGAGCAGCACGGCTGGAAAGGCGCGCTGCTTGGTGCAGGGTGGGGACGCCCGGATACGTTTACAGTCGCAACGGCACTGGCTGCCCGCACCACGACATTCGAGCCATTGATCGCTGTCAGACCCGGCTATTGGCGTCCAGCCCAACTGGCCGCGTCCATTGCAGCACTCGATCACCTTTCCGAAGGCAGGGTTCGGCTGAACATCGTTTCAGGGCAGGATGACATAGCCGCCTATGGCGATACGGAAGGCGATCAGGACGATCGATACGGCAGGACAAAAGAATTCATGCGGCTGACCCGCCGCCTGTGGACAGAAGAAAATGTTACCTTCAAAGGCAAACACTACTGGGTCGATAACGCGACGGTTGAACCCAAAATTATCCGGCGGGAGGGGCGGGTGCATCCGAAGCTTTACTTTGGCGGTGCCTCAGCGGCAGCTGAACGGGTTTCGGCAAGCGAAGCGGACGTGCAACTGTTCTGGGGCGAACCCCTTGAGGGCGTTGCCGCCCGGATCGAGCGACTGAAGCAACTGAGCAAAACCCTTGATCGTGATTTGCCGCCACTGGAATTCGGACTGCGCATCACAAGCTTTGTAAGAGAGACGACCGAACAAGCCTGGGCCGAAGCCGAAGCCAGGGTCGCCGACATGGCGAGGATCGGAAAGAGTGATTACGTGGATGAACGCAGGGGGCAAGCGGTCGGACAGCAACGCCTCTATGACTTGCAGAATCAGGGCGATGTCCTCGATGGGAACCTGTATACCGCACCCGGTAAATTCGGTGGAGGTGGAGCTGGTACAACCTGGCTCGTGGGATCGCCCGACGATGTGGCCCGCTCCCTGAAACGCTACCGAGATCTCGGAATTACGCATTTCATTTTGTCGGATACACCCTACTTGCGAGAAATCTCCCGCCAGGGTGATCGACTTCTTCCTTTGATGCGAGACGATATCGAATAGGTTGACACTTGCGCGTTCAACCGGAAATGCGATTACGCTGCATTTCGGTTCAGAATACCGAAGATATCAGGGGCGGCGTCCAGCAACATACGTGTATAGGCATGTTTCGGTCGCTCATAAATCTCTTCAACAGGCCCTTCCTCTACCAGTTTTCCACTTTTCAGCACGCCCACGCGATCTGCCATCTGGCGAACGACGGCAAGGTTGTGGCTGATCAGCAGATAGGTCAGGCCGAATTCAGACTGGAGGCTTGCCATCAAGTCCAGTACCTGCGCCTGAACGGAAACATCGAGCGCGGAGGTCGGTTCGTCACAGACGATGAAGCGTGGACGGCTTGATAAAGCCCGGGCAATGGCAATGCGCTGCCTCTGGCCGCCCGAAAACTCATGGGGATACCGTTTGCGTGCTTCCGGCTCGAGCCGCACCTTTTCCAGGAGATCGCAGACGCGCCGTTCCACGGCCAAGGCGTTCTTTTCAATGCCAAGCGTGCGAATGGGTTCGGCGATGATATCCTCGATACGCCAGCGCGGATTGAGGCTGGCATAGGGGTCTTGAAAGATCATCTGCACAGCTCCGCGATGGGAGTGATCGCTTGCCGCGCCGATCTCCTTGCCCCCCACGGTCACGCGACCGGCTTGCGATGCCATAAGGCCGGCAATGATCCGGGCAATCGTGGATTTGCCGGAGCCGGACTCCCCGACAAGTGCGAAGGTCTGACCCTCTGCAATCGAGAAGCTGACATCATCGACGGCTTGAATGTGTCGCTCAGTGCGCGATTTTGAGAAAAATGAAAACGCGCCATTGGAAGGTAAAAGAAAATCGCGCTTGAGACCCTCGATTTTCACCAAATCCGGCTTTATCGCTGGGTTCGAAGAGCGCTGGTTTTTTGCATGTATTGACGGAATGGAGGCAATCAACCGTCTGGTATAGGCGTCTTGCGGGTGTGTTATGACCTCGCCAACCGGCCCGGTCTCCACGATACGGCCCTTGTTCATCACCACGACACGGTGCGCGATCTCTGCAACGACGCCGATATCATGGGTGATGAGCAATATTGCCAGGCCGCGCCGTTCGCAAAGATTGCGTAGCAATCCGATGATCTGCGCCTGCACGGACACATCCAGAGCCGACGTTGGCTCATCGGCGATCAACAGATCAGGCTCGGCTGCAATCGCCAACGCGATGACGACACGCTGGCGCATACCACCGGAAAACTGATGAGGATAGGCTTGTAGACGCTGTTCCGGCTCGGAAATACCCACCTCGTTCAACAGATCGATCGCTCTTTGCCGCGCCGCGCCGGCATTCAATGGCAGATGGCGGCGAATGGTTTCGATCAACTGCCGGCCAATGGTGTAAAGAGGATTGAGGCTGACCAGCGGATCTTGGAACACTGTGCCGATGCGGCGTCCGCGTAATTTTTCGAGGTCTTTTTTCGGCAGGTTGTCGATCCGTTTTCCGTGCAGCAATATTTCGCCTGACGCAATGCGCCCGGGCGGATCGATAAGGCCTGTCACGGCAGAGCCGGTCATGGACTTCCCTGCGCCCGACTCTCCGATGACGCCGAGGATTTCACCTCTGGCGATGCTGAGTGAAATGCCATCGACCGCGTGAAAGACATCATCATGGCCTGGAAAGGCGACAGTGAGGTTGCGGATCGACAGAACTGGAGACGATGTGGTGGCGGAATTGATCATCGGCGATTGTTCCTCAGGCGCGGGTTCAGCGCGTCACGCAGACGGTCACCAAGCAGATTGACCGAAAGCGCAAGGGTGACGAGTGTTGCTGCGGGAAAGGCGATGATCCACCACTCCCCGGAGAACAGGAATTGCTGGCCGATCCTGATCAGTGTGCCGAGTGATGGTTTCGTGGGCGGCACACCGACCCCCAGATAGGACAGCGTCGCTTCTTCGATCACGGCCAAAGCCAGGCCGATGGTGGCGATGACCAGAACGGGTCCGGTAATGTTCGGCAGAATGTGTTTCAGCAAAATTTTCGTGTGTCCAACACCAATCAGACGCGCGGCAGCCACATAATCTTTTCGTCTCTCAACCATAACAGCACTGCGCACCGTGCGGGCGAATTGCGGCCAGTTGGAAAAGCCGATGGCGAAAATCAGGATCCAGACGGCAGCATTTTCCTGTCTGGATGGCGGCACAAGACCTTGCGCGATACCGAAGATCAAAAGGGCGACCAGAATGGTCGGAAAGGTCAGCTGCGCGTCCGCAATGCGCATAATGACGGCATCGATGGTGCTACCGGCATATCCGCTGATAAGGCCCGCACCAACGCCTAGAAAGAGCGACAGGAGCGTCGCCGAAAAGGCAACCAGCAGCGACACGCGGCTGCCATAAAGAATGGATGACAAGACATCGCGCCCCTGATTGTCGGTGCCCATATAGAACGTCTTGCCGGTAAAAGCGTTCGGTTCCATTGGCGGCGTCATGCCGTCCATCAAATCCAGAGTGGCCGGATTGAATGGATCATGCGGCGCAATGAACGGGGCGAGCAAAGCAGCGACCACCAATAAAAAGGCAAAGGCACCAGCGATGATCGCGACAGGTGAGACCAGCCTTGGCGTTGTCGAACGTCGTGGAGGCGAAATTGCGTCTATGGTCATATCATGCCCCCGCTCGTGCGTTGTCGATGCGAAGTCTTGGATCGACGGCGTAATAGAGAATGTCGACAACCAGATTGATGATGACGAACAGCAGAGCGATGAACACGAGATACGCGGCCATGACCGGCACATCGACGGACTGCACAGAAGCGATAAACAGCGAACCGACGCCCGGCCACTGGAAAACGGTTTCAGTTACGACGGCAAAAGCAATGACCGATCCCAGTTGAAGACCTGCGACCGTGATAACCGGCACCAGAGTGTTTTTCAGCGCATGCCCGAAATGAACGGCGCGTCGTGACAGCCCTCTGGCACGGGCAAATCTGATATAATCCTGTCGCAGCACTTCCAGCATTTCTGCGCGCACCAGCCGCATCAGCAGGGTCATCTGAAAGAGCGACAAGGTGATGGCGGGCATGATGAGCGAGCGCCATCCGGACGTCGTCAGCAAACCGGTCGTCCACCAGCCAAGCCGGACCGTTTCACCGCGCCCAAAAGAGGGAAGCCAGCCGAGTTCGACCGAAAACAGTGAAATGAGCCCGATGCCGATCAGGAATGTCGGTAGAGAAACGCCGATCAATGACAAGGTCATGATCAGATGTGTCGCGACGCCGCCGGGGTTGAGCGCGCAATAGACACCAAGCGCCCCACCAAGGACAAGCGCTATGGTGGCGGAGGCAAAGGCCAGTTCCAGCGTGGCTGGCAACCGTTCCGCGATCATCCGCGTCACCGGTTCCTGCTGCTTATAGGAAATGCCGAAGTCGCCTGACATGCCTCGCTGAAGAAAGGTGAGAAACTGGATATGAACAGGCTGGTCGAGGCCAAGCCTCTCCTTGAGTTCAACGCGATCCTCAAGTCTCGTATCCTGACTGGCGATGGATTCCAGCGGATCGCCGACAAAGCGAATGATCGCAAAAGACACCAAAGCCACCGCCAACATGACGGAAACGGATTGGAGCAATCGACTGAGAATAAAACCTGTCATGCAATGCTTTCAGACACAGTCGTGACGGGAGATAGCACCGTCACGACATTGCCTTATCCGGTTATTTCGAGACGGTGAAGTTGACGAACTTCGGTGAGTTGTCCGGCTGGATTTCGAAGTCGAGATTGTCCTTGGCCGCCCAGGCGATGATCTGGTTGTGCAAAGGCAGGTAAAGATGCTCGTCTTTCACATACTTCCAGAGCTCTGCAATGTTCGCATCGCGTGTCTTGACGTCCAGTTCTGCGCCGAGAGTTTCGATTTTCGCGTCTATTGCCGGATCGGAGAAGTAAGTGGCGTTCCACGCGCCATAGCGTCCAGTGCGCGAGTGGATTAGGTCGTTGAAGTTATAGGCACTGTCAAAGGTCGGCACGCCCCAGCCGTACAGGAAAAAGTCGGATTTGCGGTCTGCCAGCAGCGGCGAGTGTTGCGCGAATGGCCGTGATGCCAACGTCACCTTGACGCCGATCCGACCGAGGAAGCCGACGACGGCCTGAGAAATGGCCTCGTCGTTGACGTAGCGGTTGTTGGGGGAATCGAGCGTGATGGTAAAGCCGTCGGGATAACCCGCCTCCTTCAGCAGGGCCTTTGCCTTATCGATATCTGGCTTCGAATAGGCATCCAGCTCCTGCGACCAACCGTGCACGAATGGAGGAACGATCACGCCGGTGGGAATGGAATTGCCACGCAGAACCACTTTTCTCAGCGCTTCGCGGTCAATGGCCAGATCGAATGCCTGGCGCACGCGCACGTCGCTCAAGGGGTTTTTGTCTTTTGCATTGGAAGACGCCAGCGGTGCCGCATCCAGTCTGTAACCAAGGAAAATCGAACGATTTTCAGCGCCGGTGACGAGTTTCACGCCCGATGTCTGTTTGAGCCGGTCGATATCCTGAACCGGTACGTCCTGAACGAAATCCACCTCACTCGACAGAAGGGCCGCAATGCGTGTGGATGCATCTGCAATCGGCGTGTAGATGATTTCCGTGATGGCCGGCTTCGTGCCCCAATAATCAGGGTTGGCCTCCAGAACCGTTTTTTTACACCCACTTCACGGGATTTCAGCGTAAAGGGACCACTGCCATTGGCATTGCGGACAGCAAAATTATCTTTTCTGGCAGCAACATCCTGTACATCGGCGACATTGTTCTTTTCTGCCCAGCCCTTGTCGAGAATATAGGTGCCGGTGAGATTGTTCGGGTAGATCAGGTTGGGTGCGCGAAGTTTCACCTCGACCGTGTAATCATCAGCCGCCTTCACATCCACGACGTCTGCGTGGAGCTGGCGCAGGCTGGATTTTTCGGAACGCACGCGATTGAGCGAGAAGACCACATCCTCTGCCGTCAAATCGGCACCATCGTGAAATTTTACGCCCTTGTGAAGCGTGAAAACCCAGGTAGAGGGATCGCCATCCTTCACCTTCCATTCGCTCGCCAGCCGCGGCACGAGCTTGCCTTTTGCATCACGCCAGACCAATGATTCATAAATCTGATTGAGAAGGGTGCCGCTGACACCATCGTTTTGGGCATGCGGATCGAGTGTCAAAGCGTCCGACGCGCGGGTCCATCTGAGTGTGGCCGCGTCGGCAACACTGGCTGCCAACGAGATCCCGATAAAGGCTGTGATGGCGAAACGCCTGCCCGACATTCTGATCATAAATCTCTCCTGATATGGTCACCTCGCAATGTCGAGGCACTGTCGCAATCTAAAGTATTTTTTGTAGATAGATTTAGAAGACTATTTTGTGCGTCTTGGTGCCGACAGGAGAATTGATTGTTCTCGTTCTACCCTGGATGGAACATGACATTTCACGCCGTTTTTGCTGACGCTCGTGAAGCGCTTTCGCTCGAAACAGTGGGTAATTCCAGATTGGCGCGGAAGTCCTCGCCGATGTAATCCGTGTCGATCAGATCGCGGCGGCGCAGTTCGGGCAATAGGCCATTCAAAAGCAAATCTTCCTGATCGGGATTACCCAAGCCATGCAGGGAAATGACGTCGAGAACGCCAGCGCGGAATCTTTCTTCAAGGGCGTCCGCCAGTTCTTCCGGTGTGCCTGCAACAGACCAGTGGCCGGTTTCCTGTGCCTGAATGATCAATTCACGAAGACTGAGACCCTGGCGCGCATAACGCTGGAAGATTTCTACGCGTCCGCGCCTGCGATTGATGCTGGTGACATCGGGAATGAGCGTGTCCGGCAACGGCTTGTCCAGCGGCAGGTCTGAAAGGTCGAGATGCCCGCCCAGCATGTCCGCCAGTTTCAGCCTGCCTTGCTCGTAGTCGATCCGCTCGTGTTTCTCTTTCAGGCGACGGGCGACATCGGCGTCGCTTTCACCAATGACGGAGTGGAAAGAGTTCATGATGAAGGGCAGATTTGCGCCGCGACCAAAGCTCTTTGCGCGGTCGCGCAGCGTTGTGACGAAGGCGATGGCATCTTCCAACCGGGGCTGGGAGGTATAGACCACTTCGGCATAACGCGCGCCCACATTGACCCCGGCCTCGGATTGCCCGGCCTGGAACTGAACCGGGCGTCCCTGCGGCAGTGGCGGTATGTTGAGCGGACCATCGACGCTGAAATGCTTGCCGCGATAATCGATGCGGTGGAATTTCGCCGGATCGATGGAGATGCCGCCCGAGCGATTGCGCTTTGCAGCATCGCGCTCATTGGCATCGTAAAGCGCATTGACGATTTCGATGAATTCCGCGGCCCGCTCGTAGCGCTCTTCGGGGCTTGGCAGCGTCTCGCCAAAATTCTCCTCGCCGACAGAGGACGTCACCGCGTTCCAGCCTGCACGGCCACCGCTAGCATGATCGAGCGTACCGATCAGCCGTGCCAGATTGTAAGGGTGGTGGAAGGTGGTCGAGACGGTGGCGATCAGGCCGATATAGGATGTGACCTGGCTGAGCGCCGCAAGCGCGATGATTGGCTCCTGCGTTCCCGTCGTTCCGGCAAGTCCGGCCGGGTCTGTTTGCAGAAGATCGGCCGTGAAAAGCCCGGTGATTTTGTTGGCCTCTGCGATGTGCGCCAATTCCACGGCACGTTTGGCCCCTGCTGCCGGGCTGATGTCATTGGCTGCGGCGACGAAATTGCCAGCGCCGACCAGCGTTTTCAGGCGATGGGAACGAACAGGCGTCATGGTGGACCTCCTCAATGGATGAATGTTTCAAATGTCAGGCCAGAACCGGTACGGCATCCAGCAGGGCACGGGTGTAACTGTGGCGAGGGGCGGCAAAGACGTCCGTCACCTGGCCGGTTTCTACAATCCTGCCATCCTTCATGACGACGACGCGATCCGTCAGATGATTGACCACGCCCAGATCGTGAGAGATGAACAGGAGCGATGTGCCAGACGCAGCCTGGAGTTCGGCCAACAGGTCGAGCACCTGCGCCTGAACCGACACATCGAGCGCGCTCACCGGCTCGTCTGCGATAAGCAGGCGAGGGCGTGGTGCAAATGCACGGGCAATGGCCACACGCTGTCGCTGGCCGCCCGACAGCTCTCTTGGATACCGATCAAGAAATTGCGGTCCGAGACGCACAGCATCCAAAACTTCCAGAACCCGGGCACGGCGGGCCGGGCCAAAAAGCCCGACTGAATCGAGGCTTTCCCCGACGATCTTTTCGACCGTGTAGCGGGGATCGAAGGAGCTAAGCGCATCTTGTGCGATGAGCTGCATATCTGCGCGCCGGGGTCGTCGGGCCGCTTCGCTGATATTGCTCCAGGGCTTGCCGTCGATCAGAACGGTGCCGTCATCGGGCTCGACAAGCCCGAGTATGATCTTCGCCACCGTCGTCTTGCCGGACCCGGACTCCCCGACAATGCCCAGCGCTTCGCCGGATTTAAGGTCGAAGGAGACATCGTTGACGGCAGGCGCTTCCCCTGGCCCGCCATAACGCTTGAACAGATTGCGCGCCTCAAGGATGCGCTTACTGGCGTCGATAACCTTTTCCGGCAGGGCAATCCGCACCCGCTCGATAGCTTGTGCGTGGACACGCGGTTGCGGTGTCGGCTCATAACTTTCACTTGCCGGGGAAAGCCGGAAACCTCTGGAATGGGCTGAGGGAACGGCGTCCAACAATTGCTTGGTATAGGGATGTTGCGGCCTGGAGAGGATCTCGCCGGTCGGCCCTTCCTCAACGATCCGACCATGTTTCATTACCAGCACCCGGTCCGCCAAGCGCGAGACGACGGCCAGATCGTGGCTGATCAGCAGCAAGGTATGTCCGGCCTCGCGCCGTTCCGCCAGAAGATCGAGGATCTGCTTTTGCACCGTTGCATCGAGCGCGGTTGTCGGCTCATCGGCAATCAGCAACGAGGGATGTCTGGCAATGGCGGTGGCGATTAGTGCGCGTTGGCGCAGGCCCCCGGATAGTTGATGGGGATATTGCGGCAACCGCCTGTCGGGATCGGGAATGCCGACCGAGTGCAGGAGCGCACGGCTGTCGGCCTTCACATCCGACCGAGAGAAAAAGCGACGTCCACCGACAGCGTCGGAAAGCTGTTGCGAGATGCGCCGTAGCGGATCGAGCGAGACGAGCGCGTCCTGAAGGACGAAGCCGATCTTTCCGCCGCGCAAACGCCGCCAGTTCTTGTCACGAAAGCCGAGAACATTGTCTCCAGCGACCTCGAATAGATCGGCCTTTACCTGTGCACCGGCACCCACGAGGCCAATGAGCGAACGGGCAGTGACTGACTTTCCTGAGCCGGATTCGCCGACCAGCGCCACGGTCTCGCCGGGATTGATGGTGAGATCGAGGCCATGAACGACGGTGTTCTCGTCCCGACCATGAGGGAATCCGATAGTCAGATTGCGGATTTTGACGAGCGGTGTCATGCCTGCCTCCTGCCGTCGAATGCGGCTTGCCAGTGCCTGCCGACTACGCTGATGGAAATCACCGTGAGTGTGATGGCGATGCCGGGCCAAACGCCGATCCACCAGGCGACGCGCAAGTAGTTGCGGGCTTCGGCCAGCATGGCCCCCCACTCAGGTGCAGGCGGCTGCGGCCCCATGCCAAGGAAGCTTAGTCCCGATGCCTGGATGATGGTGGTGCCCAGGCCAATGGTCGCCAAAATGGGAACCTGCGCTATGGCGTGCGGCAGGATGTGGCGCAGCACAAGCACGCCCGGCGTCAGCCCGAAGGTTTTGGCCTGCTCCAAATAACCGCTTTTGGCGATCACGAAGGTCTGGGCACGCACCATTCTGGCAAAGCGCGGAACGGATGCGATGCCGAGAGCGAAGATGAGATTGACGGTGCCGGGACCGGTAAAGGATATCAACACCAGCGCCAGCAGCAGGTCTGGAAAGGACGACACAACATCCAGCGCGCGGGTTATGACTTCGTCCACCACGCCGCGAATAAGACCGGCTAGAATACCGAGAAGCGATCCGAAAATGGCAGCAACGGCGACAGCACTCACGCCGATCAAGATCGAATATCGGGCACCATGCACCACGCGGGAAAATACGTCACGGCCCAGATGGTCGGTGCCGAACCAATGGGCGGCGGATGGCGGCATTTGCGACTGCAACGGATCAGCCATGATCGGGTCGCTCGACGTCAAAGCCTGCGGCCAGAAGGTTGCCACAAAAACGAGCACCAGAAAAAGCGATGCAATAACGAGACCGGGTCGAGATATCGCTGCCCGCAGCACGCGCCCGGTACGCGCTTGTGATGTATTCGGTAATTCGGAGATCAGGCTCATCGACCGGCCTCCCGGCTTTCGTTGCGCAAACGCGGATCGACAAAGAGATAGACGACATCGACCAGCATGCTCAAAACGACATAGATGAAGGCCGAGATGATCGCGACTGCCAGCACGACGGGCATATCGTGCGCTAGGACTGCGTCCACGGTGATGCGGCCAAGACCCGGCCTGCCGAACACCGCTTCGGTGATGACCGCGCCGGACAGCAGGTTGCCGACCAGCCAGCCGGTTAGCGTGATGGCGGGGAGTGCTGCATGCCGCAGGCAATGGCGTAATTTCAGCACGAGTTCACTGGTTCCCCAGCTGCGAACGGTCAGCGCAAAAGGTTCCTCCAATGCCCGTTCCAGCCCTTCACGCAGCACCTGCCCGACGACAGCGCCGAGCGACAGGCCAAGGGAAAGCGCAGGCAACACCAGAGCGGCAAAGCTTCTGTCACCCGATACGGGAAAGAGTTTGAGCGTGAAGGAGAAGATGAATAGCAGGATGATGCCGAGCCAGAAAGACGGCGTCGAAATCAGCACAAGTTCCAGCCCGCCCGCAATGCTGCGCGGCAGGCGTTTGCCCGCGGTTAACACAGCACTTGCGACGGCAAAAACGATGGCGACGACGAGGGCAGCCGCCGTGAGTTTCAGCGTGGGAAGGATCTGGGATAGAATGAGATTGTAAACGTCCGTTTGCAGAATATAGGAGCGTCCGAAATCACCATGCAAGATGCGGCCAAGATAGTTCAGATATTGCGTGAATAGGGGGGCGTTCAAACCCCATTCCGCCCGAATGGCCGCTTCGACCTCCGGTGTTCGCAATTGCTCTCCGATCAGCAACGTGACGATATCACCCGGTGCGAATTGCAGGCTGAGAAAGCTCAGCGTCACCGCCGCCCACAGAACGAGGATGCCGGAGCCGATACACGCGGCAATCTGCGATGCAAGACCGTTGCGGTTCAGCCGAAACCGACGAGACGCACGAACGGAAGATGCCCCGCCGATCAAACTGGTATTTTCTATACTCATGCTCTCTCGCTCCTGATGTGGCCCTGCGACTGGGAGTCGCAGAGTTTCTTGACGACAAGGACTATTCGCTGCGCCAGATGTCGTAGGCGCTTTCAGGCAGTTGCTTGAACGGACGGAAGCCGATGCCCTTCACATGGGCTGCGGCAGCGACCTGATCCTCTGGTTCATACAGGGGCAGGGCGTAGGCTTCATCGACAAGCGCGAAGCGCTGGAGCTTTGCGTAAAGATCGAACCGCTTCTTGTGGTCCAGCGTCGAGGCCGCTTCCTTGAGCCATGTCCCAAGCTCCGGTGCCGAAGCGCGGCTGTAGTTGATCGAGCCGCCTGCGTCGAGTGGTAGGTAGTGATATTCGATATCGATGGCATCGGTCGGGGTATTGGAATTGGCAATCGAGCCGAACTGGCCGGTTTTTCGGCGTTCGGTATAGGTACCCGCATCCACGAAGACGATGGCCAGATCAATACCTGCGGTCTGGCGCGCCTGCGCCTGAAGTGCCTGCAACAGCACATCGCGCTGGTCACGCACCGTGGCCTGTGCCTGAATGACTTCAATCGTTAAACGCTTGCCATCCTTGGTGCGAAAACCCTGCGCATCGCGCTCTTTCCAGCCTGCCTCATCCAGAAGCGTATTGGCGAGCTTTGGGTCCGCGCCATAGGATTTCTCGATGCTTTTGTCGTAAAACTGCGGATCGATGGGCGATGTGATGCCCCATGCCCGTGTGCGTTCGCCGCGATAGACCGCCTTCAAGACGGCATGTACATCTATGGATGCGATTAGCGCCTTGCGAACATTGAGGTCCTGCGTCGGTCCCCATGTTACATTCAAGAATAGCGAATAGGGCGTGCCGGTGTTGAGTGCGGTTTGATAGCTGTATTCGGTATTGACCTTGAAGAGGCCCGCATCATTGCCGGAAACGCCTTCGATGACATCGACCTGACCGGACGTCAGCGCACCGACACGGACCGACGACTCAGACAGGAAGCGATATGTGACCTCATCGAGATAGGCCGGTCCCTGGTGGGATGCCGTTTTCGGTGCCCAGTTGTAAGCGGCGTTCTTCTTGAAATGGATTTCCTGCCCTTTGGCGTAACGCTCCAGAATAAACGGTCCAGTCCCTGCAATTTCCGGCCCACCGGATTTCAGCTGTGCAGACTCGAAGGCTGCCGGAGACAGGATTTCCAGACTGGCGGCATAATCCAGAAACGGCGCATAAATCTCTTTCAGCGTGAAGGAGACCGTATGGCTATCGACCGCCTTGACCTCCGAAACACGCGATACCGGACCGGCGCTGACACTGCCGGAATAGGCTGCATCCTTCAGCTTGGTGAAATTCGTGACCACAGCATTGGCGTCGAATGCTTTTCCGTCGGTGAACGTCACATCGCGGCGCAGCTTGAACGTATAGGTCTTACCGTCCTCCGAGATCGAGTATTCCGTTGCCAGCCATGGCACATAGCCACCGTCCGCTGTTCGTGCCAACAGGGATTCGTAGACATTGCGCAGAAGAAGCTTTGTCTTGTCCTGACCGTTGAGATGCGGGTTGAGCGTCGCGGGTTCGGTTTCGACACCCCATGTCAACTTACCGCCGCTCACTGGTTTTGCGTTTTGCGCCAGCGACAATGCGGGCATGGTGGACGATATGAAAATGGCAGCGCTTAAAGTCAGAATCTGTCTGCGAAAAAGCATAATGAGTGTCTCTCCGTAAAATATTCATTGTTTTTGCTAGGCCTGCTTTTGCAGCCAGATGTCGTAGGCGTTTTCGGGAAGCCGCTTGAAAGAGCGGAAGCCCACACCCTGCACCTGCGCAGAGGCGGCGATCTGGTCTTCCGGCACGTAGAGCGGCAGGCCGTATGCCTGTTCGAGCAGGGCGAATCGCTGAAGTTTGGCATAGATTTCGAAGCGCTTTTTGGCGTCCAGCGTCGAGGCCGCTTCATCCAGCCAAGCGGAAATCTCGGGCGCTTCCGTGCGGCTGTAATTGATCGACCCGCCCTTATCGCGCGGAAGATAGTGGAAATAGATCGTGGTGCCGTTTTCCTGCGTCGTGGTAGAATTCGGAATAATGCCGTATTGCCCATCCTTCTGTCGGTTCGCATAGGTTCCGGTATCGACATATTGCAGGGCGAGATCGATGCCCGCATTCTGTCTGGCCTGCGCCTGGACGGCCTGAAGCAGAATGTCGCGCTGGTCGCGCAACGTCACCTGGGACTGTATGATTTCGATGGTCAGCCGCTTGCCATCCTTCGTGCGGAAACCTTCGGCGTCGCGCGCGGTCCATCCGGCTTCATCGAGCAAGCTGTTTGCGAGTTTGGCGTCGAAGCCATAGGCACGCTCGATGGACTTGTCGTAGAAATCCGTATCGGCGGGGGTCAAGATCCCCCAGGCGCGCTGCCGTTCTCCGCGATAGACCGACTGAATGACGCGATCGACATCGATCGCCGCAAGCACCGCCTTGCGTACCTTGACGTCAGTCGTGGGCCCGTTCTGCGTGTTGAGGTAAAGCGTGTAGGGCGTGCCCGTATTGATCGCGCTTTGATAGGTGAATTCGTCGCTGTCCTTGAACAGGCCCGCATCATTTCCGGCTATGCCTTCGATCACATCCACCTGACCAGAACTGATGGCACCGGTGCGAACGGAGGCCTCCGACAGAAAGCGATAGATGACCTCATCGAGATAGGCTGGGCCCTGATGAGCCGCATTTGCCGGTGCCCAGTTGTAGGCCAGGTTTTTGACGAAACGTATCTCCTGACCTTTGACATAACGATCAAGAATGAAGGGGCCGGTTCCGGCGAGTTCCGGTCCACCTGATTTCAGCTGGGAGGATTCATAGGACTTCGGAGACAGGATTTCGATACCGGCCGCACCATCCAGAAACGGCGCGTAAACCCGGCTCAATTTCAAGACGAGCGTGTGGCTGTCCTCGGCAATCGCCTCTTTCAGATGGGAGACATGACCGGCACTGATGCTACCCGAATAGGTCGGCTCTTTCAGTTTGATGAAGGTGAGCGCCGCGGCTGCAGCATCGAGTTTCTCACCATCGCTGAATGTCACGTCATCGCGCAGATGAAACGTGTAAGTCTTGCCATCCTCCGAGATCGCGTAGTCCTTGGCCAGCCACGGCACATATCCACCCTCGGGCGTGCGGGCCAGAAGGGATTCATAGGCGTTTCTCAAAATGAGCTTTGCCTTTGCCTGGCCGTTCAGATGAGGATTAAGCGTGCTCGGCTCCGTTTCCACACCCCATGTCAGCGAACCACCGGTTAGTGGAGCGTTTTCGCCAGCGGCAAAGCCGGTTCGAACGCCGGTTGTCATCGAGAGAACTGCTAAACTTGCCCCGGCTAGAAAATGTCGTCTCGTGACCATCTCGTGGATCCTGATGTTGGGAAAATGGTTCAGGCTGCAAGAGATGCGCGTGCGCGGCCCAGAAGCTCTATGGTTTGCAAGCGCTGTGCAGGTGCCGTTGCAGGGCAATCAATGATGAATTCCTCCACCCCGAAAGCGGTGTGCAGCCGGTGAAATGTGGCATGGACCGTTTCAGGCGAACCCTGAATGAGAAGTGGTGTCCGCTCTTCGATCCGGTACTGTATGGCTCCGGCCTGGCGAACATATTCAAGCGCCTGCGCCTCGCTTCCGACATTGACGCCCTGACCGCCTTCGATCTCGACGCGAAAGCGACGAATTTCATGACTGAGGTCGATTGCCTGCCCCGTGGGTGCCGTCACGACGCTTGCTGCCAGAAGGGCCGTGGTGCCGCCCGCTTCGCGGTAGGCTGAAATTGCTTCTGAAATCGCCGCTTCATCGCCGTTGATATGGCCCGCATAAACGAAACCCCAGCCAAGGCTTGCTGCCAGTTTTGCGCTTTCGATACTCGCGCCCAGCAGAAAGCCCTGCGGTGGCAGATCAGGCACAGGGAATGCCGCCAGACTGTCTTCGCCGTCCTTGCCGCTCTTGTCGTGTTGCAAGAAGCCAGCCAGCTCCCGCAATTGCACTTCAAAGCTTGGCTTGCGGACCGGGTCATAAGCGCCCTGGAGCGCGCGGGTGGAAAGCGGCAAACCGCCCGGTGCCTTGCCGACCCCAAGGTCGACGCGGCCCGGTGCCAGCGCAGCAAGAAGATTGAAATTTTCCGCCACCTTGTAGGCGCTGTAGTGTTGCAGCATGACGCCGCCGGAGCCGATCCTGATATGTTTGGTCTGTGCCAGCAGGAAACCAATCAGCACTTCCGGAGATGAACTTGCCAGTTTTGCCGTGTTATGATGTTCGGCGACCCAGAAGCGCTTGAAGCCCAGCTCCTCGGCTTTTCGGGCAAGAGAAAGTGTCCCGGCCAAAGCCAGATGTGAACTTTCCTGCTCGTGAATGGGGCTTTTGTCGAGAAAACTCAGCGCGTAGGGCATTGATCTTCCTTTGCAGGATAAACGTCGCAATTCCCTTAATCTATAATTTTAGTATTCTATTTAATCGAGCAATGATCTTCCAATAATCCATCGCCGGATAAACGATCGTGCCGTGCAAAGCCGGGTGCAGGCATGCATTCTAATGGCAGAGGTGTCGACGTCGGGACCAGCCTTGTGTCGTTGCGGCAGTCGGTTGGACACCAGATTTTGACGCAGATTGTTGGTGGGAGACATGTCTATGGCGGATACGATCGTTCGCTCCTCTCTTCTGGAGCAGGCGGCACAGCCACTGATTGACGGGCTTGCGAGTGAATACGACAAAAGATACGGCGCGGATTCGCGACCGGGCGGCGCAAGAGCCGAGATTCTCCGCTATCCGGTCCAAGCTTTCAGACCGGCCTTGGGTGACTTCCTGTTGATTGAACGGGACGGGCAAACGATTGCCGGGGGTGCCTTCATGAGCCATGACGATGAGACGGCGGAACTGAAGCGTATCTGGAGCCGGGATGATCTGCGACGGCAGGGCCTGGCCCGGCGCATCGTGCTTGCGCTGGAGGCAAATGCTGCAGAACTCGGTTACACCCGGACCTATCTGTCGACAGGCTTCCGTCAGCCGGAGGCAACCGCCCTTTATATATCGCTTGGATATCGGCCCCTCTTCGACACCACGGTCGACCCGCGGCTCTATCGCTCGCTACCCTTCGAAAAACTCATCGGCAGCAAAGCGGGCCAGACACCAACGACGCCGATCTACCCGCCAGCCGGTTCATTTGAAGAGGCGACGATTAGAGTGACCAACCTCAAAGCCGCGCAGGAGCGGAAAATCATAGATCGTTTGAAGACCTATGAGACCACGGCGGCATAGCTGCGCGCTCATACATCGACTAACCGCCGCACACACAGGACACCGCTATGACACAACGACACGATCTGCACATCGGCATCGGCTTGGATGCCGCCTCTCATTCCCACAATCCGTCGTCGTCGTGGCCATTATTCTGGAGCACGTTAATTGGCGATCTGGATGGCGCAGTCGCCTTCGTCACCCTTCGGGATGGATATGCCCGTAAAACATCCGATGGTCCGGACGCAGTGCTTTTGGCCAACTGGCTGGCGGCAAGAACGCAGACACTTGGGATCATCGCCGGCGCACCCTTGAATTTTCTCGAGCCGTTTCACGTATCCACGGCAATAGCCACGCTGGATTATGTCAGTCAGGGCCGCGCCGGGCTTCTTGTCCAGCAATTGCGCGGGGACAGGGCGGAGGAGGCTGGAAGGACGATCGGTAAACTCAAGGGCTTCCCAACCATAGACGATGAAGCATTGCAGCAGGACGCAGACGACGCTCTCGAAACCATTCGCCGCCTGTGGGACAGCTGGGAGGACGACGCGGTGATCCGGGATAGCAAGAGCCAGCGGTTTCTGGATGGCGACAAGCTGCATTACGTCAATTTCCAAGGCTCCGACTTCAGGGTTCTCGGCCCATCCATCACCCCCCGACCACCGCAAGGCCAGCCGGTTGTCGCGATTGCATTGACGGAGCAGGATGATCCCTCGCTCGCAGCAAAAGCCGACCTTATCTTTCTGCGGCAAGCGGAGAACGTATTCGGGCCTCTCATCCAGACCTTGCAAGGACTCCCGGCTGCGTCATCCCCGATCCTCTTCGCGGATATCAGCCTTGGCACCGATACGGATATCACCGGTCTATTTTTGGAAACGATCTCCGATGCCGCGCACGCCGGAATCAATGGCATTCGTCTCGTTCTCGATGATCCCGAAAAACAGGTCCGCTCTCTGCGAGAAGAGGTTTTGCCGGCTCTCACGGAGGCCGGGCTCATTCGCGTCGACGACAATGGAAGCCTGCGTCAGCGCCTCGGCTTGCCTGTCGCCATCAATCGCTATGCCCGCGTTGCCTGACCAAAGAGAGAAAATCCATGTCGAAAAAACAGATCATTCTTGGCGCTCAATTTCCGGGCGTGAACAATTTCACCGTCTGGAGCGATCCAGCCGCCGGAAGCCAGATCGACTTTTCATCCTTTCGCCATTTTGCGCAGACAATCGAGGCTGGAAAGTTCGATTTCATCTTTCTTGCGGAAGGCTTGCGCGTTCGCGAACAGAAGGGCCGCTTTCACGAACTTGATGTCGCGGGACGTCCCAATACGCTTGCCATACTGACTGCGCTGGCCTCCATCACCGAACATGTTGGACTGATCGGCACCTTGACGACGACCTTCAACGAACCCTATCCGTTGGCTCGGCAACTTGCCACCCTCGACATATTATCCGGCGGTCGTTCGGGCTGGAATGTCGTTACGTCTCCGGGTGCCTTTACGGGTGCCAACTTCCGCAGAGGCGATCATCTTCCTTTCGAAGAGCGCTATCAACGCGCCCGCGAATTTCTCGACGCGGCGCGAAAGATATGGGCAGGCGGCGAGTTCAGCCACCGTTCGAAACATTTCGACATCGCTGGGCAAACAAATCTTGCGCCCTTACCACAAAGCGGTCCGGTCATTGCGCAGGCCGGAGATTCCGAGGAAGGACGCGAACTGGCTGCAAGCCGAGCCGACCTGATTTACTCGCGCCACGGCACGCTCGAGGCGGGGCAGGCTTTTTATGCCGATGTAAAAAGACGCCTTGCGCGACACGGACGCCACTATGATGCCCTGAAAATTCTTCCTGGGGCCAATTTCGTATTGGGCCACACCGCCGAGGAAGCCCGGGAAGCAGAAAAGTCCATCCGGCTTCAGCAGGTCAGTCCAAAAAACGCAATCGTCTTTCTGGAGCAAGTGTGGAATCGCGATCTGTCGGCCTACGATCCCGATGGACCGCTGCCCGAAGTAGACCCTGATGTTTCCGTCACCCAATTGGCCCAGGGGCGGGCAAACCGCTACGATAATCGTCTGGAAACGGCCAAGGCTTGGCGTGACATTGCCGAGCGTGACAAGCTGAGCATTCGGGAACTGATCATCAAGGTCACGGCCAGACAGCAATTTGTTGGAACACCGGAGCAAGTCGCCAGCGACATCAATACATATGTCCAGGCCAACGCAGCCGACGGCTTCGTCTTCGCGCCGCATCTCACGCCCGGTGGTTTCGATGAGTTCGTGAAAAGCGTGGTGCCAATTCTTCAGGAATGGGGCGTGTTCCGTCGTGACTATGCTGGCGGGACGCTGCGCGCCAATCTGGGTTTGAAAGAATCCGCGGAGCAAGATCAAAGCCTGATTGCAGTGTGAGCGAAGGGCGCGATTACCGTCATCAACACAATATGCCTTGCCTTGAAACAAGCGCAAATCGTGGTAGCAATCATATTTGTAACCGGCATTAACAAAGGGCCTTCGATCGAAGGCATCGCGCTACAGGCTCGTCTGCAAGTTCTTCGGTGTCGATGAAGTGAAAGCGGCAATCTCGGCGATTACTTTAGGCAGCGATTTTGGTTGCTGCGACGCGAAATGGTCTTCATTGGGTTAAGGTTGCCAGCTCACCGTGAGGTTCAATCGAGTAGCGGCTAGGGTGCTAACGTGGGGCTATACATTTGGCGAGGATAAGGCAGACATCCTTTGCATGAAAGCAGCTGTTTATGTGCCAAAGGAGACTGTGCTGGAGACGCGCCGTTGCACGAGAAACTGGACAATGTAGTTTTAACAGCCATTTGTGTGATGGTCGTACCTTCCATCTCACCACGACAAAAGCGTCTGTTCTGTAGTGGTCCGTGGGCATCCACGATCGATGATATTCAATGGCGATGGATAAGTATCGATCGTTCTAATCCTCTCGGCCCGCAAGAGCCGCCGAGGCTACACCATGGCGCGCCATATTGCGATGACAACACAAAGACCGCTGTTTGCTGCATGAGCAGACTATAGTGTTGCAAAGCTGGCCTGAAACCATGTCCGGAGTGCTGTGATGTCCGCCCGATGTGCCAGACCTGCAGCGCAGACAAAATGATAGGCGTCGCCGGTGAGAGACTGGGCGAAGGGTGCCTGTAACAGGCCCGCAGCAAGAGCATCGACCGCCAGAACCCGACTGACGATTGTCACGCCCTGACCGGCGATGGCGGCCTGGACAGCCAGCATACTGTCGGGAAACCGGGGGCCGGCATCGGTATCCAAGCCCGTGAAGCCGGCCAGCGCGCACCAGCTTGACCATTCCGGCGTCGGCGATGGGCGGTTTCGTCCATCGATATGGATCAGCGTCGCGTCTCTCAAATCGTCCAGGTTCGAAACGCCGAGGTTGGGACTGCAAACGGGCGTTAGCTGGTCCGTGCAAAGGACCACGCTAGTCACGCCGGGAAATGGACCGTTTCCATAGCGTATGGCGGTTTCGATCCCGCCTGGCCGCAAATCTTCCACGACATTCGACGAATGCAGCCGGAGATCGATGGTGGGAATGGTCTTACGCAGCGCTTCAATTCTGGGTACTAGCCAGTGGCTCAGAAATGCGGTCGTTGACGAGAGCGTTACCGCAGTTGGCCCTGTGTCCACTCGCAATTGTGCGACCACTCTTTCGATCTCACCGAATCCGGCGGCCGTCGCTTCATAGAGAGCCATTCCTGGCAGGGTCAGCGTTACAGCCCTGGGTGTGCGGTTCAAAACGCGAAACCCAAGATAGGCTTCGAGTTGCCGGATCTGATGGCTGATGGCCGTCGGCGTAACGAGAAGCTCTTCGGCCGCCGCCTTGAAACTTGTCCTTCGCGCCGCCGCTTCGAAAGCGCGAAGAGACGACAGCGGTGGCAGGCGCGTACGGGTCATGCTGAATCCATTTCATCCTCAAGCTGAGAAGTTCGATCTTTCTCCACACTGGAAAGTAATTATGGTCTCCGGACAGGTTTACCTCAAGGGAATAACTCATCCAATGTAAGGGGCAGCAAATGACCGAACTGGTTGCCGGTATTATCGATGTCTTTGCGGAAGTGCCCTTGACGGGCAACCCGCTCGCCGTGGTGCAGGGTGCCGACGATCTGACCGGGGAGCAGATGCGGCGGATCGCGGGCGAATTCAATCAGGCCGAGACGACGTTCATCATGCGCAGCACGCGCGCAGACTGGAAACTGCGATCCTTCACCGCCAGCGGCGTGGAGGTTTTCGGCGCGGGGCACAACGCGCTTGGAGCCTGGCTCTGGCTGGGAGAGCACGGGGATCTCGGCTCGCTGGGGACCGCGCGGACCTTCAGGCAGGAGATCGGCACAGATGTCCTGCCGATCGAACTCGTGTCGATCGATGGCCGCGTTCATGGGCGGATGCGCCAAGCGCCGTTGCGCATGTCAGCCGCATTGGAAGATATCGGGCCGTTGGCCTCCGCCCTCGGCCTCGCTGATGGCGACATCCTTTCGGAGCCAAACCCGCGTCCCGCCGATACCGGAGCCGCGCATCTGATGGTCCGGGTCCACGATGCGGGCGTCGTCGACAAAGCGCGCCCGGATGCCCGCACGTTGCTTGCCGTTCTCGGCAAAACCGCAGCAGAGGGCTGCTACGTCTATGCCTTCGACCGCAATGTGCCGGAGAGGGCTTACGCCCGGTTCTTCAATCCTACGGTCGGTTTGTGGGAGGATGCTGCAACAGGCACCGCGGCCGGACCTCTCGCTGCCTACCTTGCGGCCACCGGAAATCTAAAAGCGGGCGAACTGGAGATCGAGCAAGGCACGAAAATGGGTCGACGCAGCATTCTGCGGATCCGGCTCACGCCTGACCCGGAACTCTCGGGGACCGGGATTGTCGTATTGCGTGGCATGTTCAGTCTTTAACGCCCAGCGATCCTTGCATACTGCTGAACTACAACCAAGATACCCCACTCTTCACTGGGCAACTTCACACTGGTGAATTCGCGATGAAAATGGCAATGGAAAACTGGCAGGGTAAGGTCAAATTGAAAACCCGGGACTCTCCTGACAACTGGTGCAAAGATGGCTCTTAGATCAGATGACGTCTCGTACGACTGAAGGACTGCTGTCTCATATCTATAGCCGACGATCCTGATGTGGGCGACAACCGCTTCGTGATCTACATTACTATGAGAGTCATACTGACCGTCTCTCTAGTTCTGTCGTTTCGGGCGGGGCGATCCGACTTGGGTTTCGCCTGTTGACCAATCGTTTGCCTAGATTACCAAAACGTTCTCAGCTTTGGACTTACCTGTCTTGCGATCCTGCCCGACTTCAAAGGTTACCTTGTCACCCTCTCGAAGCGAATTTCCCCGCTCTAGCGCAGAGACATGTACGAACACATCCTGTCCGCCATTTTCGGGCGTGATGAATCCAAAGCCTTCGTCATCGTTAAAGAACTTTACAGTACCCGTTGCCATGTTTTAACCTATGAAGTGATCGTTGCCGTAAGACGAGAGTATCATTAAGACCGACTATTTTGACTATACGCGACGAAACTGAAAGATCTCACCGTATAGGATGGTGTGACTTGTCATGCGCTCTAAACATAAAGCGGCGCGCGACATCGCGGTAACCATTATAAACCAAACCGCCGTTTATCGCGATCAGGCTTCTCAACTGCCTCCCCGCCCGAACTATCGGATCGTTTTTTCAAGCTCATCTTTCAGATGTTCGGCATCCATCGGGACACAATAAACCGACCTGCCGCGCTCCAGTCGCCATCCCTCGGCGAGGAGGCCGGCATCCACCGGGTCGAAGCCGAACTGGTCATAGAGCCCTGCGACGACTGCCTTATCGGCGGAATTGTCGCCGGCCAAGGGAAGGCCACGCCGTTTAGACGATCCTGGCAGACGTCCACCGTTTTCGAGGTCATCCATGATGATCGCATTGAACGCCTTGACTATTCGTGAGCGTGGAAGGTGGCGCGCCAGCATTTCGCTTGTCGTTGTCTCGCCTTCGTCCAGTTCCGGGATGTTGCCGTCGCGTTCAACGTAATAGTTGTTCGTGTCGATCACCAGTTTGCCCGCGAGTGTCTCAACCGGAATAGACCGATAAGCTGCCAGTGGAATCGCGATGACAACGAGGTCGCCGAACGCTGCGGCCTCGTCGGCAGTTCCTACCTGGCAGGCAATGCTGCGGCTTAGGCTGAACAGGGTCTGAGGACCGCGAGAGTTGCTCAACATGACCGAATGGCCCGAAGCGACAGCGAGCTTGCCGATGGCACGGCCAACCATGCCTGCCCCTATAATTCCAATTTCCATAATGTTTCTCCGGTGAAGTGGCGAACGCAGCTTTAATTGATCGTTGAGTTCGGATAAATTGCGAATATGAGCAGACATTCCCAACCATTAGGAGGCAATCGTGGACAGGTTTTCCAGCATGGCCGTTTTCGTCAAAGCTTCCGACCTCGGCTCCTTTGCCGCCACAGCAGATGCGATGGGAATGTCACCCCAAATGGTCGCCAAACACATTGTGTTTTTGGAGGACCGACTTGGGACCGCCCTGCTTCACCGTACGACGCGACGACAAAGTCTGACCGACGTGGGAAGGATCTTTTATGATCGCTGCAAGCAACTGCTTTCAGACGTCGAAGCGGCTGAATCCGTTGCACTTGATATGCGTTCCCAGCCAAAAGGTCTGCTCCGGGTCAATGCTCCCATGACCTTCGGTGCCTACAGTCTGGCACCGTTCGTGACGCGCTATCTCGATCGCTATCCAGACATGCAAATAGACCTTACTCTCAACGACCGTTTTGTTGATCCGTTCGAGGAGGGGTTCGAGGTGATGGTCAGGATCGGCGAGGTCGAAGACCTGTCGCTGATCGCACTTCCTCTCGCTCCCTATCGACTGATTGCATGTGCGTCTCCGGACTATCTTATCCGGCGAGGCACCCCTCGAACTCCACTGGATCTGGAGCAGCACGATTGCCTTGCCTATGGCGACGGGCCGTCTTCGGTTCCCTGCCGCTGGCAGTTCACTCGCAGCGGCAGATGCGAGGAGGTGCGCATCAGCGGTAGAATCCGTAGCAACGACTGGAAGGCCTTGTTGCATGCCTCGATCGCAGGCTATGGCATCACCTTGGGACCGGAAAGCGTACTGAATGCGGAAATCTCTGCCGGGCGACTTGTTCAAGTCCTGCCCGATCACGATGGTCCGTCTCGTCCAATGCACGTGATCTACCCCGCCGGGCGCCGACCTACTGCGAAGGTACGAAGCTTCGTCGAAGCGCTCACGGACGAATTCAGGAAGGTCGAGACTACGTAAAAGGCAGAAGTTCCAGCAACCGGTGAGTGCCACAGAAAACGATTGAACCAACGGGTCGTTGGTGCCGATCCTTTCAAAACCCTCCTTCAGATCGGTTTGAAACCCCTCATCAGGAAAGGCCGCACCAGGCACCGCAGCCGGTGCCGTGCAGGATGAGGTGTCGTTGATCCACGAGTGTCTTGAGATGACCCTTGATGGTGCGACGGCTTGCACCAGTGCGCCGGGCAACCGAGACCGCTGCTCGGCGACCGCGTGGAGTGTCCAGCTCGTCACGACCGTCCGAACGGTAGGTCTCGAAAAAATGTCCCCCTTCAAAATGTTGGTTTAAGCCTAACCGGACTACATTTTCTTTCCTGGTCATTGGTGCTCATGCTTTCAAGTCTTAGCAAGTGTCTTCGATGCATACCTGTAGTCCGTTGGTTGATCGACGTTTCGTTGCCGATACCGTATTAAGCTTTCAGCGGGCCAGGATGAGTGCCAAAACCAATGCAGATGGTTGGTGTGACAGAACGCAGTCACGTAGGGGAGGGGATCCCTGCGGCTCTCCGTTAAGATTTCAACCCGCCCGCCGCTCTCAGAGTCGCCTTACAAGAAAACCCGCCCGATCAAACCCACGCGCGCAGGGCCAGCGAGCACACTTCACGTTCGATTTTTAGAGAGACAGGATGGACACCTGTGGCGACGCTGCGACCCAGCAACGCCATTTGCTCCAGGCTGAGTGACTGGAGCGCAAGTCCGAGATCCATGATCTCGATCGGGTTTCCATCTCCCGCTGCGAGATTGACGAGGTTTCCGTCGGTCAGCAGAAAGACCCGTCTTCCCCCATCGAGCTGATATTCCTTCACGCCATCGCGGCAATCCTTTATCGAGATGGCGGCGCTTTCCAGCCGATCAACCTCGATCTCCGACGAAAAATGCCCCGCATTGGCCAGAATGCAGCCGTCGCGGAGCCTTGTGATCGCGTCGAATGTCAAAGCACCGTCGCGACCAGTCACAGTGACTAAAATCTGGGCCTGGTCGAGGCAGTCATCGAGATCGGCAGTCCTGAAACCTTCGAGATGGGCTTCTAGGCGGTGCATGGGGTCACGTTCGACGACGATGACATGGGCACCCATGCCGCGAAACCTCTGCGCTACGCCAGAGCCGCAGTAACCATATCCAACAACGACCACCGTTTTGCCATGCAGCATGACATTCGTTGCTCGCATCACGCCATCGACAACCGAACTGCCGACACCATACCGATTTTCGACGATCTTTTTCGCCTGAGTGTCATTGATGACCCAAGTGGCGAAATCGAGGTTCACATTATTTTCTCTGAGGCGGTACGCACCCGTTGTCGTTTCTTCGGTACTGCCTCTGATCGTGGTGCGCAGCGCTTCGAATTCCGGTTCAGTCGCGAGCAAAGTCAGAAGATCCGCGCCGTTGTCAGCGATAATATCGGGTTTCGAGCGGAGAACATCCCGGCAATGTTGGTCATGGGTATCACGACTGTCAGCTTTAGCGCCCAATACTGTAATCGACGGGTGCTTGTTCAATGCTTCGGCGACATCATCTTGCGTTGAGCCAGGGCTACCAGTTATTGTAATTTCTGCGCCGCCTGCTGTAAGTGCGTCGAGCCAGACGCCTGTTTTTGCTTCAACATGCAGACATATGCCGATACGAAGACCTTTAAACGGAGTCTCGCGTGCGAAGCGGGCCTTGATGTCCGCAAGGATCGGCATGTGAGCACGCGCCCACTCTATCTTGCGATGTCCGCTCTCATGTTCTTTGGTTGAAGAGATGGTCATGTCGTTCATTATAAAACTCCAATTCATATTTCAATCTGGATCTGGTTCGGTGAAAGCTGATGCCGTGGGCAGGTATCGGTATGCCGGGCAAAGTAACGTTAACCCTGCATCGATCAAACTGTTAGATTTTGCTGCATGACCAGATCTGCCCGTGATCCTCTTTATTGTCGTCACCGATTTCCGGCGCAAGTGATAACCCATGCCGTTTGGCTGTATTTCCGATTTCCGCTGAGCCTGCGGATGGTCGAGGATCTGATGGCAGCGCGTGGCGTGTTTATGCAAGCCATTTGACCCCGCGATAGGCACCGAAGGATGACCCCGGCGAGGCAGCAAAAATTGATACAAATGCTGCCTAGCATATGGGGTCACCCTTCCGCGCCGAAAGGGGCCAGCCTTGGAGGCCGGATGACACCAGCCGTTCTTCCCGGGCAATGACACAGCCGGAATCCAGGGGCTTGGTCTCGGTCTGCGTATTTCGTCCAAGATTGCGGGTGCTAACGGCGGCATGCTCAGCATCGTCGAGCGAGCGAAAAACGTTCATTCTCAGAATGCGTGCTGAGGATAGCTCGCCTGTTTGGCCTTTGATTTGATGCTCGCCAGCGGCGCAACGGTGCCCGTAAAGTCAGTCGAGACCAGACGCCTAAAAGCTGCGTCACTTCAATCCTGCTAGGCTGGGCGGTTAGTCCTCTTCAAGGAGTCGGACGACGCTTTGTTTCATGTGCAAATCCATTGCGGAACGTGCGCGTTCCGCATTGCCAACACTGATCGCTTACGAACCGAACCCGATGGCAGAAGGGGCTGCTATTGCAACCCGGACCTGCAGTGATCCAGTGAGTTATCTGAACCATTGACAAGAGCCGACCATATGCCCCGGTCTTCTGATGAAGACAGATCTTTTAAGCGGCAAGTCCTTGCTACGCGCAATTTACAAGCTCCTCGTTTCACTGTAGCGACATATGTGAAAGCGTCGAGCGGGCGGAACGCGCCGCCACCTGCAATCCGGTCGTGGAAATATCAGGAACGGCGCGATAGCCTTAAAAGTCGTTGACAGGCAGGCGCTGTCTTGATCCCTCAGTGCTTGAGCACGACTTTGCCCGGTGCTCCCGCTGCTACGGTATTTTGCGCCAGACCAATCTCCTCAAGAGGAAAGATATGGGAAATCGGGATAATCAACAGACCGCGCAGGGCAGCATCAAGCACGGCGTCGAGCGTCACTGCATCGGTGCGGTGGAAGAGTTCATGAATGGTGACACGCTCTCCGTTTTTGGCGGCTTCCGGCACCGGAACGATGCTTGCAATCGTGCCGCCATCGCGCACATGACTGA
>NZ_FMUD01000042.1:0-39656 GCF_900100825.1 Agrobacterium sp. DSM 25558
CTATCTCTACTTATTCCCCAAGGAATTCTGAAAAAAATATATACTTCTGATCTAGCAGATAATACGCCAATAATCGTGTATTATTCGCGTTTCTATGGATAAATTTTTAAAAAATGAAGCAATTCCGTAGTGTTTTTCCAGAATTTTTTTATGTGTGAATTGCATCGATGGGAACATTGTTTCTCGACTGAAGAGACCCTCCTGTTATAAACTTAATTACGAAAAGCTATTTTTTTTCAGACACATAGCTGAATCTAGTCTCAACACAGCTATTCGGAAGCAGAAGAGCCAGGAGGAAAATTTGGCCGACGAAAATATCCCGGTCAATCGCGTAAGAGCCAAGAAGGTTGCGGGCGAGAATCCCATGGTTTCTGACGCAGCGTGGATGCTTTTCAACAGATATTGCGACGCAATCATTCCGCAGATTTCGATATGAAAAGTCTCCCTCCACCACCCGAAGGTCTACCCATTTACCGAGTGAAGGCGGCGAAGATACCTGATGTCTCGCGTCAGATTTTCCCACCGAACTTTGTCATACTCTTTGATAATGAAATTCGACCAATCGGCCTTTTCAATCACTTTACACTCACCTTCGGCGTCAGAAGGAAGAACTTATACAAATCATGGGCGAACACGCAGCGCTCCTACGCGGACGATATGGCCGTATGGGGAATGTTCTGTCATTTCAACAACGTCGACATCCTCGCCCCCTCACGGGAGGACCTAGTTAATTTTCGTGCGACGTTGGAGGAGGCCGTCTCCCCTCAGACCGGGAAGAGGTACGACGAAGATACAAAATCTCGTCGAATGGGGAGCGTTATTTCGCTCTATCGCTTCGCTTTTAGAGAAGGGTGGGTTTCGAAGCCTGTCGTGGCGGCTGACGACACCGCATCAACGGTAGCATACCAGGGTTACCCGGTTCAGCAGAGTTCGGCCCCGTCGGATTTAATTATTCACGGCTCACCTCTTGGAGAAAAGGTATCGTTCATTCCATCGGAGCATCGCAAGCTGATCTACTTGCACCTGGGGCCCGACACTATGGACACCACCGTCGCCCCGTCGAGAGACCGCACAGCGGCGGAATGGGCAGCAACCACTGGAATGAGAGTTGAGGAAATTGCTTCGATTACGCTCTTAGACATCCTCAATTTGGATAGAGCACGAACAGGAGCGACGAACAATGCTGTCTCCTATGATATAAGAGGGAAGAGATCAAAGCTACGCGTAGTAATGGTGCCAATACATCTAATAGATGTATCCTTGCGCTACATAAGAACAACGCGAGCGGAAATCGTAGATAGACTGGCATTGATCGATCCCAAAAGGCAGCCTAGCGCCGCTCTTTTCTTAAATGGAATGTCCGCTAATAATCGAGACGTTGGGAATGCCGCAACCAAGGATACGCTATCTCGCGCCTTCACACGAGCGGTGATCAAGGCAGGACTTTTAAGAGACGAAGCCCGCTACGCGTTCGACAACAACGGCAACCAGATCGAGACCGGTGGGGTTTTTGAGCTGCAAACTCAGCATGTGGCCATGTATACGATCCACGATGAGCGGCACTCGTTCGCTATAAACACATACTGGCAACTAAAGAGGAGCGGGAATCCCGATCCCTGGAAAACGGTCAGCGCTCTTTTAGGTCATGCTACTCTGAGCACTACAGTCGACACTTATGGTCAACACATGCCCCTCTATGAAGCAGCTATCTCGGACGCGCTTGCAGGAAAAATGCGAGGCTACGATGTAGGAGGTCGACATGGCTAAGTCGTCAATGGGACTACACCTCAGGCGTGCGAACCCGAACTCCCAAACGCGCGAGCAGCGAACAGGCGCTCTGGAGGAGAATGGCGTTCTCGAAGTCGTTTTTGTGGACCACAATGCCCCAACCAAATTTCAACGATTCAACTTCGGGCGTCATTTCCAGCACAGACCTGAAGTAACGCGTGCCGTCGCTCATGCCTTCTATGAAATAGCGTTAAGCCAAGAACCCGCTACACGGTCGGGAACTTTCACCCATGTCGCGACCTTTCTCGATTTTCTGGCCGGAATCGCGAACACCTACGGCCGTGATGTGCAGATTCTGAAAGACATAAATCTCGACATCCCAGACCTCTTCTACAATTGGGTGAAAGGAGATTTGACCCTCCGCAGCTTGCCTCGACCGGAACTCGCGTCACTAACGTGGGTGGCAAGGTACAGGACTGTCCGCCGCTTGTTCCGGATCATCCGAAATTCTTCGTTCGGTTCTCAGTTAGACCCATCACTGGCATTTCGAAAACCAGAGGGGGGAAGCCATCTTGAGGTCAGACATCGCACCGGCATGACCGAAGCCCAGCTAGTAGCCAGACGTCACGCATGCCTAAAGGAAGTCGACAGTGTCCTCAACAAACTCGCGATGGGGATGTCTTACGTAGACGAATTCGACATAGAAGCTATCGACATCACTTCGAAAACCGTTACGCCATTTCGCGATTTCAAAACGTGTGTAGCGGCTTACAGCGTCGCTGAACAAGATCGGCTCAACCCGGGTGATTTCGCAAAAAAATATCCTGGTCTAAAGCGGGCTCTCCGCCCACCCTACCATCGGAAAGGCGATGTTCTAAGACATCTTCACTTTACCCCGAGAACCTTGGTGCCCTTTATCCTGCTGCTCAACCAAGAGTCGATCTTCAACCCTGATGGTCAACTGCTTTTAGAATTAGATAAGATCGCCTTACCAAGCACATTTAGCCCAAAAACCCGGCTAAGGTCAGCTGCTCGGAAAAGGCGCGGCAGGACAAAAGATCAAATTCATACGTACCCGATTAACGACGGATACCGCTACGGCACTCAAAATCTTTATGCGGAGATTAGGCAATATACCATGCGGGCACGCGCACTCCTGGGAACGCAACACCTGAACAAATTGTTCGTCTTCGCCTACGAAGGTGGTGGCCACGGTTCTTTTCAAAGCCAAAACCGGAGCACCCTTTGGCGTAAGAGCTTAGCGAAGTTCAACGCCGAGAACGGACTAGACCACATTACGATGTCCCAAAACCGGTCCACAGGGGCAGACCTTGTGTCCGAAATATCGGGGGGCGACATACAGGCGCAAAAGGAAAAGCTAAATCACGACTCCATATACACCGCTGAACAAAGCTACGAGAGTCCAAGATCGAGATCACGTAGGCGGGAACTGCTTGCGCTCGAAATGGCGTTTCGGAGCCGCCGTCTAGACACTGACGGTAAATTTGACCCTCGCGGCCAAAACCTTACTGTCTTAGAAAAATCCGCTGTAACGCCAGGGTTCTTGTGCCTGGACCCATACGAATCTCCTTGGCCGACGGAAACTAAAGGGCGACTCTGCGGCGCATACGGCAAGTGCCCGGCGTGTCCATTGGCTGGTATCTCAAGCAACGGTCGTCCAAAAGCGCTTTTCAGACTACTTCAACTCCGGGCTAGGTTTGAAGAGGCCCGGGCATACGGCCATGCAGACAGATGGGATACACACTGGCGCATCCAATTGACGGCTCTGGACGACGAGTGGCTTCCTAAGTTCAGCCCTTTGGATTTAGAAGATGCTAAACAGTTAAACTTGCCAGCAATCCCGGTTGTAGATTGATGTCGCAAAGGCACGGCAAAAAAAGAAGCCCGGTTTCAGCTTATCTGCTCGACGAATCGGAGTTGCTGATAACGAGGGTAACTGAGTACAGCTTTTGGCTAGAAGATGTATGGAGGTTCCCCCCAGATGCCCCTGGGCAAGGTACCGTCTCGCTTAACTGGCGACTTGATTGTCCGACAACTCGGTGGGGATGCCCTGAGTTCCAAAATCTACTCAGTCACGCAAAACGCTTCTTAGTCTCCATCAAAGATAACAATCGATCTGGGAAAAACCCAAAAGGAACTACGCTTCAGTTCCAAGGAGTTGCCTTAAGGCTTCTGATCAATTGGATGCACACGAACGGCATATTCAGGTTTTCCGAATTAACGGTACCCATTTACACGAGATACTCCGAGTTTGTTGCGACCATAGAGATCGACGAAGATGGAGAAAGTGCTCTACTTCAACGACGCTTGAGTGCTCTGATCGGAATTGGCGGGCGCATTTTCCAACAGTCAGTTCTTTTCCAAACCATCCCGTCGATGAGGCTGGAAAGCGATCCTTTAGGAGGCCAAAGCGCACATGATAGGGCCGCCGTGATGACTTCGCGCACGGGCGACACGATTCCTCCAATGCCCGACGAAGTCTATGACCCATTGATTGCAGCTTCAATAGAATGGGTCCGAAACCATGCTCCAGACATTCTTGCTCTTCTCGAAGTTTACGAACACGCGGTTGCTAGAACGCTTGACTGGGCGAGTAATAACTACGGACCATACATTTCCCGCCGCCTACTCGAATTCCGGTTTAACAATGGCGGAAAAACGCATGAGTGGCGGCCACCTTTGTCGGAGAAAAATCGGGTCGACTACCAAGACGAAGATGGTGCCCATTCCAGGGAGGTGGGTCCCATTGAGCAACTACGAATGCTTCTTGTCGATCTTTTCGGTGCAGCGATGTGCCTAATACAAGGCACTGCGGCGATGAGGATCAATGAGTTCGCGGGCCTGCAGGCAGAACCTTTCGAACGAGGTATGCCAAGTTGCCTAAAAATGGTCGACGCAACAACCGGAAACCGAGAAGCGTTCTACATCACAGGATTTATATACAAGCAGAAGACGAAGCCCCAACCCGCAGAATGGATAATCGGCATCAGACCTCGCGGCATGGATTACCAACCTGACGCCGTGTTGGCGGTTGAAGTTTTATACCGTCTTTTCCGATATTGGCGACAGCTTACAGGATCAGACAGGTTGGTGCTCTCGGTATTTCGGCGACGTGGCCTCGCTCGGACGCCTAAGGGCGTAAGCGCTATTCTCTCTGAGACTTTGCGTCGTTATCAGCGACGATTTATGGCCAGAAATGTCGAGCTTCCACCAAAATTCGCTGGATGGGTGATAACAACTCATCAATTTCGGAAGAAATTTGCCCATGACATAATCCGCTCCGACGCTTCGAGAATACCAGAAGTCAGGCTTCATTTTCACCATCTTTCGAAACACGTAGTCTCTGGAGCTTACTATGGTAACGATGCTGCCCTTATCAAGCTTGTAGATGACACTGCAGTGCAGGAGGCAGCAAGGGATATCGTTTCGATTGTGTTCGGGACAACGGCGTACGCGGGGAAAACAGCAGACGTGATCCGAGCACAAGCCGAAAAGATAAAATCACTATGCGTCGAATGTGACCAAGAGGCTGATCGAGTTGGTGTCGTAGCTGGTGCTTTAAGATCGGAGGCCATCAAAGTTTGGCCGGATGCGCATGGCGATTGTCATTTCAGGGCGGAAACAGCAGCTTGTCACCTCCAAGCGCTTGGTTTTTACGACCTCACCGCCACAAAGCCGAATCAAAGCGAACGAAATTCTGGTCTTTGTGCTGGTTGCTTTAACCTTCTCGTATCAAGCCGCAGTGAACCTTATTGGCTGAACCGGCGTACTGAGGCCGAAGCGGATGTTAAAAGCGCTCTAGACCACGATGAACCGGTCACCGCCCATTTTGCTCGAAAACGCTTAAAGCAGGCTGACCTCATCTTGACCGATCTACAGCGAAGGAAAAGTTGAAATGAACGAGGAGATAAATCGCGATTTTCTGAATGCAATTGCTCGGATAGAGTCGGGCAACGTCCTGAATCCCGTTCTTCGCTCAAAAAAGGCGGAGGGAAAACTATTGAAGCTAAACGCCACTAATGTCGCACTAGAGGCTGGCCATTCGAGAACGCTCATCGGAACGCGGAATTCACAGTATCCACACATCCGTAAGCGAGTTGCGACACAAACAGAGGCTGATGAAACGGTTTCAACACCGAATGCAAAGAGAAGACGAGAGAGCACACAACAGCAGATCGCTCGCCTCCTCGCAGAAAAAACCAAACAGGACTTAGTTAACCGAATACTATTTACCCGGCTCGCTCAGGCTGCCCATCAAATCCATCTCCTAGAGAAGAAGGCCAAAGCATCCCACGAACATCCACAGTTGAAGCGATGAATTTGTTCACATGTTCACCGTTTAAAGCGAAAAATGAACAATCATGATCGTGATGTAACTGGCGCGGCGGAACTTGAACAAAAATACGACACCGGATAAGACAACTTTTTTCTATAGACGGGCTACCGCCCGACTTTTTTGCTTTTTTATTCTTCGAACGAAAGATGGACTCTCCCCTAGTCGTAGCCATGGTCGGTCCATCTAAGTTCGAAGAAAAAAGGGGTCCGCCTGATCGGCGGACAAGTTGACATAAATTGCTCAACGGCAATGGATTACGTACCCAATCAAGCGCTGTAGAGATAAAACATAGAACGAAAAACTAAAAAGGGCTAGCCGATCATAAACCAGCTAGCCCTCGAATATCTCGGAATGGCGGGATTCGAACCCACGACCCCTTGACCCCCAGTCAAGTGCGCTACCGGGCTGCGCTACATTCCGTTACTTGTGTCTACGTAGCTCGGTGAACACAATCGATGGTCCCGTATAACGAACCCACGACCCCTTGACCCCCAGTCAAGTGCGCTACCGGGCTGCGCTACGCTCCGACACAGGTGATGCGTTTATATAGATGGCTCTTCATGCGCAAGCGGAAAATAACGGCTCGAAGAAAAAGGCCGGGCAAATGAAATCCGGCCTTAATGTCACCGGACAAAGACATAGGTGGCGTAGACCGCAATCAGCGCTGCCGCCAAGACGGCTGCGATGAGGCCAAGGCGTTTCTCGATGAAGTGACGGATCGGTTCACCATAGCGTTGTAGCAGTCCCGCGAGAATGAAAAAACGAGCAGCGCGGGTAACGACTGCAGACAGGATGAACAGGCCAAGGCTGATATTGGCGGCACCGGAGAGAATCGTTACAACCTTGATAGGCGGCAGGTGCGCGATACCGGACGTTATCAGCAGCAGCAGGATCGTGTTGTAGTCCACGGACGCCTTCATGTGCTCGAAGCTGTCGAGCTTGCCGTAGAACTCAAGTATGGGCCGCGCGACACTCTCGAACGCGTAATGGCCGAGATACCACCCTGCTATTCCGCCTAGGACCGATGCTATCGTTGCCACCAAGGCATAGAACATGGCGCGCTTTGGTTTTGCCAGGACCATGGGGATGAAAAGAACATCCGCAGGGACAACGAAAATCGAACTTTCGACGAATGCGACAATGGCCAACCACCAGACGGCGGTTTTCTTGGCCGCAAGCGCCATTGTCCAGGCATATAATCCTTTGAGCATTCCGAACCCCTTCACCGGCTGATTTAACCGTACCGCTGGCCTATGGCAAATATTGCGGGGCAATAATGAGGCACGCGCTCTATTTGATTTTCGCACCGCAGCAACTCCACACAGCCGTCTTTCCAGCAGCTTCCGCAAATCATGGTGCATTGCAATAAAAATTCAACTTATACTGGTTAGCTTTCTTGATTTGATGTAGAATAAAGACGGGACAAATGGAGGAGGAAATAGTTATGGACTATCTTGGCTTCGTTACTTCGCTCAACCCTTTTATTATCGGGCTTCTTTTTGCGGTGCTTCTGGCCGGAGCCTATAGCTCCTGGGTTTCACACTGAAGAGCATGAGACCGACCAAAAGATGATGCTATGACCAAGCGCAATTGCCATGGACGATTGTGTTTGCCATAGGCATGCCATTTCTTGAATGTTATCTATCCCGCATTGAAATAGCTTCGGGATAGAGCATGACGCAGAACTTCACTTTTACCGATACATCCGAGAGCCTCAGCACGGTCTTGCAGAGGCTCATCGGTAATTTGAGTGGCAAAACCATTACCCTGCGCGAGCTGATGGAAGCAATTGGCGAGCAAGGGCTCTTGTTGATGTGCGCCATCGCCTGTCTGCCGTTTCTCATTCCAGTTTCTATTCCTGGCGTCAGTACCGTGTTTGGCGCAGCTATCGTCATGATCAGCCTGGCGATTACACTCAATCGGCTTCCATGGCTGCCACGGCGCATTCTGGATAAACAAATGGAAACGGCTCGCCTTGTTCCGGCTCTGCAAAAGGGCGTGAGCATCGTGTCCAAGCTCGACCGCTATATGCGCCCTCGCCTGCCCGCCTTCACCACCGGTACGGTCATGGCACGCGTCAATGGCCTTGCCATCATGACGGCTGGCGTTTTGCTGATGATGCCGCTTGGCTTCGTGCCTTTTTCCAACACCCTGCCTGGCGTGGCGATCCTGCTCTTCTCCGCTGGAATGATCCAGCGGGATGGAGCGACCGTTTTGGGCGGCTATATGTTTCTGGTTCTGACGACGATTTATTTTGCTGCATTGGCATATGGCGCGTTCTGGGCCGGACAAGGGCTCAGCAACTCCCTCACGGGCGCATAGTGCCCCCACGGCGCGCTTCTCTAGCGCGCCGCTTCCTTGCCCACCAGATTGCCAAACGTCTGCGCTTGCGCCTCACATAGGGCAAATCCTGAGACAGGACCAAAAGACCAAGCGGCACCATCCAGAAACCGAGAATCGGCAAAAATCCGAGAACCCCACCGATAATGAGCAAAACGCCGATGACGATGCGTCCGACTCGCGAACGCGGCATCGGCACGCTCCATTTACCCAGATGAAGACGCCCCGTTTGGGGATGAAGACCAAAAGTCATTTCAATACGCCTCTGATTGGAAGTGCGGTCACAATTTTTTTTGATGCCAACATGCCCGGAAAATGGGGGCTTCAGTGGATAAAACAAGAGGATTTCATTTTTTTTGAAAAAACCGCTTGGCAAAACGGAAAAGCATTTGTATTACCCCGCTCACACCGCGCCAAGCAGCGCACGTTCCCTGGTAGCTCAGCGGTAGAGCATTCGACTGTTAATCGACAGGTCGCCGGTTCGAATCCGGCCCGGGGAGCCATTTCTTCTAAAGAGTTGAAATGGTTATGTTGCAGAAAAGACTGCAATATCATCGCTGCAAAATCACACAGCATATGTAAGAAACATAGCACTCTCGTCACGACAGGATTGTGTCATGTATATCGATTGGGCGCTGATACAGCGTGACTGGGATTGGGCTGGTCACATGCTGGAAGCCATCGTCATGGCTGCCATTGTGGCTCTGCTGGCGCGCCTTATCGTAAAGTGGCGGGATGCGGTGGTGATTGGCCTAGCTTTCGCTGCTGGGCACTTCCACGGGCGCGAGAAGCGGGACTATGAGGTTTCAGTGCATATGCAGCCGCCTCACCTCGAAGCCTATTATTTCTGGAATTGGTCCTGGGATCAGGCCACTGATTTCTGGCCGACGGCATTCCTTTGCGTCGGCCTGCTTATCTGGTGGATGAAAAAGCGATAACGGCGTCACGTTACTAACGCGACGCCGCTGTCATTTAACGTGATTGCGAGGAGCTCTTGTTTTTCGCAGCCCCACCGGATACCGTCGTAGACGTGGCTGAAACCGGGTCGCTGGCTGGAAAACTGTCTTCCAAACCTTCGTCCAGATCACCGTCTGCGCCTTTTTCCAAAGTCTCTGCGCGTTCGTTGCTCAATGATTCTGCCGCGGGCGACTCTGTGCCGCCATGTGGGTCAGACCCATCTTCTATCGCGGTGTTGAGTTCATGCTCCGCTTCTGCCCAATGGCGATCGTGTTCGCCTTCTTGGCGTCCCTCGCTTTCCCATTTTTCGTAAGCCTTTTGGCGGATTTTAGCTTCGCGGTCGGGTGTCATGTTTTTTCTCCCATCAAGTTTGTCAGAGATGAAACAACAGGCGCAATATTTTGTTCCTGCGGCGTAAAACAATCCTGCACGGAACTTCGCAACACCCATCCTCGTTAGAAAGGACATAGAAGGAGTTGCGTTATGGATGACAAACAAACGAAATCACTGGATATCGACGACAAGGACGTCGCGGATTTTCACACTGAGCGTGAGCTTAAAGGTGATGCTGAAGAGATCGATCCAGATGAGGCAATAAACCTGCGCGCACGCCGCCAGGCGGCGCGCCAGCACGAGGATGCTTTCATCGTCGCAACTGATCTGGAAGACGATGATCAGCGCGATGCTGCTCCCGGCACACGCGAGCAGCCTTAAATCAAAAGTTGGAAGCTAGCGGCGAACCGAAACGATCGATTTGCGGCTGAAGTTGGATACCTGAACGCGTCCAGACTGGTTTCCACCGAGTATCTGGGCGGTTCCGTTGTCCATGCTTTTCAAGATACCGGCATGGTAACGCTTGCCGGTTCTAACAACCACGACGTCACCGGGTTTAGCGGCAGCCGTTGGAACGGCGTACCCGAAGGACGTCCAGGATTTCGCGATTGCTGACGACTTGGGTGGCTCTCTTCCGGACTTGGTTGCGACGACACTGAGAAAATGTCCGCACCATGGTGTCTTGCGAGGATTGACCCCTAAAATTGCCTTCAGCGTTTTGTTGTTTTTTCCTTCGTGGAGCCCGGAATATCGCTCCGCTTGATTGAGCATGCCAGCCGATGCAGATGCAGGTGCAGTGAAAGCCGCGCAAAGAGCAGCGGCCAGAACGTACGCAGTTACTTTCAAATTCTCGCCCTTTAGAAGCACGCGGACTTCGCCTCTGCCCCGTCAGAAGTCCTATATGCATATTCAAAGTGTAGCAGTAGAAGACGCTAGCTTGGCTACTCGTCGCTGCCGAGTTTTGGTCTATTCGCCTAATTCAGCGACAATTTGACCAGATATAGGCAAAAATTAGAACAAAAGTTACCAAAACCTTACAAAATTTTTCTACGAAACGCTGAGTTCGGGCAATTTTAGGGAAAAATCAATATCTGAAAACGCGAAAGCCACCCGTGGTGAAGCGGGTGGCCTTGGTCATAAACATGTGCCGATCAGGATGCGAGTTTGTGGGTCTCCACGAGGCAATGTGCATCACGGCTTGCTTCGACGAATGCGGTACGGGCGATCTCGCCACCGACGCTGCCCATAAGGGAGGCCCTGCATAATCTCAAAGCCTGCTCATATACCTTGCCCTGTCGGCTGGGCCATTCGTGTTGTAAAAAATCGAAGGCCTCGTAAGCGCCATTGAAGGTTCTAGGGGCACCGTTTTCCAGAGAGATGACCACTGGGGTTTCCCATTTGACGTCGTTCAGCATCATTGATTGGACTTCCATACTCAATTAACCCGCCACTAACGTTGAACCCGGCATATGGTTCCGCTTAAAATGGTTTCAAGAGACAATAACTCTTCGACCGAATCTCACTCCTCTGAGCGGGCTTATTATAACCCACTGCGGGAACAAAGCTCTTCAACAATCATTCAATCTGAAGTGAACAGAGTGGGCGCATGACCGAACATAAAAATCCTGTTATTCTTTGGTTTCGCAAGGACTTACGCATTGCCGACAACCACGCGCTCGCAGCCGCCGCCGCGCATGGCGGGTCGGTGATTCCCGTCTACATCCGTGATGAGAAAAACAGAACGAGTGGCGCTTTGGGAAGCGCTCAGGAGTGGTGGCTACATCACTCGCTGGCGGCTCTCTCCGCAGCGCTGAAGAAGGCTGGCAGCAGGCTGGTTTTGCTCAATGGTGAGCCGGAAACAGTGCTGAAAAAGCTTCTTTCAGACACCGGTGCCGGCGCCATTTTCTGGAACAGGCGTTACGATCCGCAGGGGATTGAAGTTGATAGCCGGATCAAGAAAAATTTCCGGGATGACGGTTTTGAGGTCGAGAGTTTTGCGGGACATCTCCTCCATGAACCATCCAAACTGAAGACGAAATCCGGCGGCCCTTACCGCGTGTACACGCCGTTCTGGCGGGCGATCGAAGCTGGAGAGGAACCAAGCGAACCTCTATCCGCGCCGTCAAAGCTTATCTCCCCCTCAAGCTGGCCCAAATCCGAAAAGCTGGATGATTGGAACCTGCTGCCGAAGAAACCTGATTGGGCAAAAGATTTCTCAGACGTCTGGACACCGGGAGAAGATAGCGCCTTTGAAAAGCTCGAAAGCTTTGTCGACGCGACGTTAAAGGGCTACGAGGAAGCACGTGATTTTCCTGCCAAGCCTGCGACATCCATGCTGTCGCCGCATCTGGCCATGGGCGAAATATCGCCTGCGCAAGTCTGGCATGCCACGCGCGGACTTTCGCACACTATCCCGTCCCATGATCTGAGCCGTTTTCGCAAGGAAATCGTCTGGCGGGAATTTTGCTACCATCTTCTTTTCCATTTTCCCGAACTGGATGAGAAGAACTGGAATGACAGCTTCGATGCCTTCGAATGGAAAACCGACACTGCGAAATTTCAGGCATGGAAAAAAGGAATGACCGGCTATCCAATCGTCGATGCAGGCATGCGCCAGCTTTGGAAGCACGGCGTGATGCACAATCGCGTCCGCATGATCACAGCTTCCTTTCTCATCAAACACCTGCTGATCGACTGGCGCGAAGGCGAGAAATGGTTTCGCGACACGCTTGTGGATGCCGACCCCGCTTCTAACGCAGCCAATTGGCAGTGGGTGGCAGGATCCGGTGCCGACGCTTCGCCGTTCTTTCGTATTTTCAACCCCATCCTTCAAGGAGAGAAATTCGATGCGGATGGTGAATATGTCAAAACCTTCGTTCCGGAACTATCCAAGCTGGATAAGAAGTTCATCCACAAGCCGTTCGATGCTCCAAAAGACATATTGAAGAAAGCAAATATCGAGCTTGGTAAGGACTATCCAAAGCCGGTTGTTGATCACGCTCAGGCCCGGCAATACGCTCTGGAAGCCTATTCCGCGATCAAGAAAAGCGGGTAAAACAGGGTATCGGCAAAATTTTGCTTCTCGCCCCCGTTCACTGGAAGAAATTTTCTTGTCACAACGGGCAGAGGCGAGGAGATAACGGCATCTATTCGCGGACTGAACGAGAAGGCCAATCATGACCATTCATACCTCTGTGCTTACGGCAATCGGCAACACTCCGCTCATCCGCCTCAACGCGGCATCAGAGGCGACGGGTTGCGAAATTCTCGGCAAGGCCGAGTTCATGAACCCCGGCCAGTCCGTCAAGGATAGAGCAGCGCTCTACATCATTCGCGATGCGGAACGCCGCGGACAATTGCGTCCCGGCGGCACCATTGTCGAAGGTACGGCTGGCAACACCGGCATCGGCCTTTCCTTGGTTGCTAACGCGCTGGGTTACAAGACGGTCATCGTTATTCCTGAAACGCAGAGCCAGGAAAAGAAGGATGCGCTTAAACTGCTCGGCGCACAGCTGATCGAGGTTCCGGCGGCCCCTTATTCCAACCCCAACAACTATGTGAAGGTTTCCGGCCGACTGGCAAAGCAACTGGCGGCGAGCGACCCTAACGGCGCGGTCTGGGCAAACCAGTTCGACAATATCGCCAACCGCCAGGCCCATATCGAAACCACGGCACCGGAAATCTGGGACCAGACGGATGGTAAAGTCGATGGCTTTGTATGCGCGGTGGGGTCTGGCGGCACATTGGCTGGCGTGGCGGATGGTCTGCGTGACTTCAACCCCGATATCAAGATCGGCCTTGCCGACCCGGAGGGTGCCGCCCTTTTCGAGTTCTACAAGAACGGCATGCTGAAATCCGAAGGCTCGTCCATCACCGAAGGTATCGGTCAGGGGCGTATCACGGCAAATCTGGAAGGTTTTGAACCGGATTTCTCCTACCGTATTACCGATGCGGAAGCCCTGCCTGTTCTTTACGATCTGGTAACGACAGAGGGGCTTTGCCTCGGCGGTTCCAGCGGAATCAATGTCGCAGGTGCAATTCGGCTTGCCCACGACCTCGGTCCGGGGCATACAATCGTCACCATACTTTGTGACTACGGCAACCGTTACCAGTCGAAGCTTTTCAACCCTGATTTCCTGCGGTCCAAGGGGCTTCCCCTGCCCGCATGGTTGTTGGAAAAGCGGGAGGTTTCGGTTCCGTACGAAACCGTCTGAGGTCGATGCCATATGCCTGTGAATGCCCTGTTTCGTGACGATTTCTATCTTTCCACGTGCGAAGCGGTGGTGACACAGGTTCATGAAGACGGCGGCATAGAGCTGGATCAGACCTGCTTTTATGCCACTTCCGGCGGTCAACCCGGCGATACCGGTTATCTCGAGCGAGCAGATGGCTCTAAGATCATGCTTGGGCCTGCCAAGCATGGCTCAGACAAAAGCATCATCATCCATGTCCCCAACGAGGGACAACGATCTCCCGACGTCGGCGAGAAACTGACGCTTCACGTCGATTGGCCGCGTCGCTACAAGCTGATGCGTATGCACACCGCCTGCCATCTGCTGTCCGTCGTCTGTCCATGGCCGATCACCGGAGCATCGGTTGGCGAAGATGAATCGCGTGTCGATTTCGACATGTCCGAGACCATCGACAAGGACGAAGTGACGGCCAGGCTGATGGCTTTGGTCGAAGAAAACCATCCGGTCTTCCTGAAATGGATCACGGATGAAGAACTCGGCGCGAATCCGGATATCGTCAAATCCAAGAATGTCCATCCGCCGCTTGGGCTTGGACGCGTCAGTCTTGTCTGCATCGGCGAAAATTCCGCTGTTGACAGCCAGCCTTGCGGAGGCACTCATGTTGCCCAGACGCAGGAAGTGGGTGAAATCCACATCGCCAAGATCGAAAAGAAAGGCAAAGAGAATCGCCGTTTCCGAATTCGTTTCGGCAAACCCGACACATCCGCCTGATTTCTGGGAGAACTATTGTGAGCACGGATAAGAGCCGTTTCGTCGTTTCGGCGGACTGGGTTGAGCAGCAGCTTGGCACCCCACATTTTCGATTGGTCGATGCCTCCTGGTATTTGCCCGCGCATAAGCGAAACGGAAAAGAAGAATTCGAAGCGGGCCACATTCCGGGCGCTGTCTTCTTCGATCAGGACGTGATTGCCGACCACGCGACCGGCCTGCCCCACTCCCTGCCCTCGCCGCAGTTTTTTGCGGATGAAGTCGGCAAACTCGGGATTGGTGAGAGCGACACGATTGTCGTCTATGACGGTCCGGGCTTCTTTTCCGCGCCACGCGTGTGGTGGATGCTGCGCGTGATGGGCGCTGAGAAGGTGTATGTGCTGGATGGCGGTCTAGATGGCTGGAAAGCCGCGGGCAAGCCGGTGGAAGCCGGTACGCAGCCTATCGAGCCAGCAACCTTCGAGCCGCATTTCGATGCCAAGCGTGTAACATCGTTCTCGCACATGCGGGCGCTGGTTGACGGCGGTGAAGACCAGATTGCCGATGCACGCGGCGCAGGTCGTTTCACCGGTGAGGAAGCGGAGCCACGCGCTGGCATGCGCTCTGGCCATATGCCGGGTGCGCGCAACCTGCCCGCCACCGCCTTTTCCGAAAACGGCCACTTCAAGGACCTGCCGACGATCCGCAAGATGATATCGGATGCGGGCATCGACCTCACACAGCCGGTCGTCACCAGCTGTGGCTCCGGCGTGACGGCTGCGGTTATCACGCTTGCGCTGGAATCGCTCGGCCACACGGACAATTCGCTTTACGACGGCTCATGGGCAGAATGGGGATCCAAGCCGGATACTGCCATTGCCACCGGACCCGCCGAGCCGGTCCCAACTCCTATCCAAGGGCCAATCAAGGCCAATGTCACCCAGCTGGAAATGACGTCCGCGCCCAAGGTCAGCCTTGCGGTGCCGGTCAATATCCAGACCGCGATCATGCGCACCACTGACATTCCGCTGCATTTCTATCGCTACCTTTACTGGCGCGTTGGAAAGCGCTGGCATTGGCAAACCCGCATGCGCATGAACGATGCCGAACTGACAGCACTTCTGCGTGACCCACGAAGCTGCGTGACTGTTCTCTATATGAATGGATCGCCTGCCGGCTTTTTCGAACTGTTCAAGACCAGCGAAGAGGTCACGGATCTCTCCTATTTCGGCCTGATGGAAGAGGCGATCGGTGCAGGCGTGGGGAAATGGTTCCTGCTGCAGGCCCTTTACCAGGCATGGCAGGACAATCCGCAACGGGTCACGGTCTCCACCAATACGCTGGACCATCCCCGCGCGCTTCAGCTCTACCAAATGATGGGCTTTTCGCCTGTCAGCACCTACGAGACGTGGGTCGAGCCTTTGACGGACAGTGAATTTCTGGAAATATCCAGACGGGGCTGAGCGCTCACCGCGCACTCCCCTCGTAAACAATTGCTTTGCCCATCGGGCAAAGCTTCACGGGCTGCTTAGATCAAGATAGCTACGCTCTCTTAAAGCTCTTGCCCCAAATTCACAGCCGTCGGAATTTCTTTCGCCGGCTCGCTTTCTTTCTCCGCACCGCCAGCCGCAAGATGAGCAGCGATGAGTTCGCCGTGGAACTTGGCCATTTCGTAGCAATAGGTGATTTCGCGCTTCTCGGCTGACCAGTAGACATCCGGTCGTCCACATGTGCGGGCCGTCAATTTGACCTCACCTTTGAGATCATAGGCGCTAAAGCTGCGCGCGATGAGGTCCAGTACCTTCGATTCTTTTACGATGGTCGCGTAAATATCCAGAAACGGATCGCGGGCCGGCTCATAGCTGGTGACAAACTTTGTGGTCCCCGCCTTGGCCGCATGCGGCTTCAGAGTTTCGTTCCAATAGGCAACGGTTTGCGGATAGGCCGTCTCGCAAGCCTTCCACTCAGCCTTGGGCAGTCCCATCATATCGGCCAGATCACCATAACCACCGGCGTCCTTGCCCACCATCAGGCAGGCCATCTGGCTGTCACGCGTCTTGTTGGGAACAAGTGCCGAATAAATCGGCGTATTATGGTCCGGCAGAGCCGGTGCGGAGCGCGCGAGATACCAGCTATCCGTGGCATTGACGATGGCCGTATCCAGCCACTCCTCATTCGCCTCCAGCATCATCGTTGCCGCCAGCTGATCGGCCGTATCTTTTCCCGCTCCCGTTTCCGATAGGGAAAAATCGGAAATCAGCATCCGTGAGGCCTCATGGTAGAGGCTAAAAATCGCGTTACCGATGACGAAATTCACCGTCTGCTGCAACTGTTCGTCGGATAAATCATCGAGCGCAGGCGCTGTTTGCGCGTGGGCGGCAGGTATCGTGAGAGAAAAAACGGTGACCAGGGTAGCGGTCATCAACCTGCGCAGCATTTACGTCAACTTTCCAAAATGAGGACGTTTGATTGATCGCTAAACTGAACGGCACAAGCAATGGGGTAGTTGCCTGCTGGCGCAAGAAACGGGTGGATACACGAATGTTTGAAAGGCATAGCGACAAACAAGCAACGCAAAGGAGCCGCTATGACCAAGATTGTATTTACCGCCATGGACGCCGCCGAGGCAGAAGCCTTTCGCAATGGTAATCCAGATGCCAACGGCCAGAAACCGGAGCACTCGATCGCAGCAGGAACCTACCCCTGCCGTGTGTGCCTCGGTCAGATAGAGGACGGCGAAGCCATGCTCCTCTTGGCCTACCGTCCATTTCCTGACCTGCAACCATTTGCCGAAACCGGTCCGATTTTTATTCATGCCGAGGCTTGCAGCCATTACGAAGCGCAGGAAATTCTCCCGCCCATGCTCGAGAGCCCGGACTACATCGTCCGCGGCTACGGTTTCAATGACCGCATCGTTTACGGCACGGGTGCGGTAACGCCGACCGACCGGATATCGACATATGCGCAAGAGCTTCTTGCCAGAGACGACATCGCCTATGTGCATGTACGCTCCGCCCGCAACAATTGCTATCAATGCCGGATCGACCGTAGCTGAATTTTGAATTGCGCGTAATTTTACCGAAAATCATAAACGGCTTTCAAATCTTCCGTGCAATTCTGGCACAGGGAAACAATTGGGGAGCGCTATATGACCGGTAATCTGAACATGCAAAACCGCGGCGCAGGCCGCAGCCAGACACGTATCTACGGTACAGTTCAGTATTTCAATCAGTCGGTGACAGGCCGCGTGGTCGATCTTTCGGCCACCGGCATGGCGCTGGAGCTGGACGGATCTTTCGCCGCCGCCAAAGGAAGCCGGGTGAAGGTGCAGAGTGACGACCTCGGCTTCATAGAAGGCACGGTGCAGTGGCAGCACATGAACCGGCTCGGTCTGCAACTAAAACTTTCGACAAACACGTTGGCGCAGCTTTCCTCCTACTTCCGCTTTTTCCACGAGGACGTGAAACCGACACTGGCACGATGAAATGATTTTTTACCAGATGGTTTAAAATTCAGGGACAAGTCATAACCCTGTTATTTTGATGATGGACTCCTCGATAATTCGCTTTAGGCTGCGGTCTTTTCGTACAGCCTGAATTCATTCGAGGTGTTTCCATGTCTTCGCTTATCGGCCTTCATCCCATCACGCGCCGCTCCTTGCTGGGCGGCATCGCGGCCTCCTCCGCGCTCGTCATGCTACACCCGTTTGCAGCCCGTGCGCAGGGCAACCAGGCGCATCTGCGCATCATGGAAACGACGGATATTCACGTCCACGTTTTCCCGTATGATTATTACGCCGACAAGCCGAACGACACGCTGGGCCTGGCGCGCACCGCCTCCATCATCGACAGCATCCGCGCTGAGGCCGGAAATTCGATGCTGGTCGACAATGGCGATTTCCTTCAGGGCAACCCGCTGGGCGATTACATCGCTTACGAGCGCGGCATGAAAGCCGGTGACAAACACCCTGTTATCAACGCCATGAACGTGCTGGGTTACGATTGCGGCACGCTTGGAAACCACGAGTTCAATTACGGGCTCGATTTCATGTTCAACACGCTGGGCGGTGCCAGCTTCCCTTATGTCTGCGCTAACCTGACAAATGGCCAGCTCGCTTCCGACCCCAAACAAGACGACCTCTTCTTCAAGCCCTATGTCATCCTCGAAAAACAGATCAAGGACGGCTCCGGTGCGACCAGCCCGGTCAAGGTCGGCATCATCGGCTTCGTGCCGCCGCAGATCATGATGTGGGACGCCAAGAACCTCGAAGGCAAGGCACAGACGCGCGATATCGTCGATGCCGCCAAAGCCTGGGTCCCGGTCATGAAGGAACAGGGTGCCGATATCATCATCGCTTTGTCCCACTCCGGTATCGAAGGCAAAGGCCAGAGCGACCGCATGGAAAATGCCTCGCTCTATCTCGCTGGCGTCAAAGACATCGATGCCGTCTTTACCGGTCACCAGCATCTCGTCTTCCCCGGCCCCAAGACCTGGGATGGCATCGAAGGTGCCGATCCAGTCAAAGGCACGTTGATGGGCAAGCCTGCCGTCATGGCCGGCTTCTGGGGCTCGCATATGGGCCTTATCGATCTGCTGCTGGAAAAAGACGGCAAAAACTGGAAGATCGTGGACTTCACCACCGAAGCGCGCCCGATCTACCATCGCGATGATAACCGCAAGATCGTTGCCGACGTGAAGGACAAGCCGGAGATCATCGCAGCCGTCAAGACGGATCACGAAGCAACGCTGGCCTATGTCCGCCGCCCCGTGGGCAAGACGTCCGCGCCGCTCTATTCCTATTTCGCACTGGTCGCGGATGATCCATCCGTTCAGATCGTGTCCAACGCCCAGACCTGGTACATCAAGGACATGCTGAAGGAGGGCCAATACAAGGACCTGCCGGTGCTCTCAGCGGCGGCTCCCTTTAAGTCCGGTGGACGCGGCGGTGCGGATTATTACACCGATGTCCCTGCCGGTGACATCGCCATCAAGAACGTTGCCGACCTCTACCTCTACCCCAACACCGTTCAGGCCGTGCTGATCACTGGTGCGCAGGTCAAAGACTGGCTGGAAATGTCGGCGGGCATGTTCAAGACGGTGGAAGCAGGTGCCAAGGACGCACCGCTCCTGAACAACGACTTCCCGTCCTACAACTACGATGTCATTGACGGCGTGACCTATCAGATCGATGTGTCGAAGCCGCCGAAGTTCGACAAGGATGGCAAGTCGATCAACCCTGGCAGTAACCGCATCGTCGGCCTGCAATTCGAAGGCAAGCCGATCGACCGCGAACAGAAATTCGTCGTGGCGACGAACAATTACCGCGCCAGCGGCGGTGGCAAGTTCCCCGGTATCGCCTCGGACAAGATCATCTTCGTTGCACCTGACACCAACCGCGATGTCATCGTGCGCTACATCATCAGCCAGGGCACCATCAATCCAGCCGCAGACGACAACTGGTCCTTTGCACCCGTTGCCAACACGACCGCAATTTTCGAAACCGGTCCAAAGGCCCGTCAATACGCCAAGGACGTCAAGGGCGCGAAGATCGAGGAAGCCGGGGATGGCGCTGAGGGATTTGCAAAGTTCCGCCTGATTCTTTGATGGCTGGATAATTTGGAGGCGCGCTTTACCAGGCGCGCCTTACGCTCTCGCAGATTTTACCGTGTCCATACTATTATTTTAGACGTTGCCGATCTTTGTCGTAAATCCGCCGCGGGACGAGCGTGACATGCTCTCAATATTTTTTCTCGTTACGGAAAAACTTTTCTGCCACTCGTTACGTAATGAGTATTGAATAGCTGTTCATCCGTTCCGGCTTCGCAGGAGGTTTTCATGCCCGCCTATCATCCGCCACACATCCCGTCGTCCGAAATCACCCCACGCAGCATCTATCTGTCCAGACGAAATTTTCTCGGCACTGCCGCAGGTCTGGCGGCTCTGGGCCTGACCGGGCAAGACGCGATGGCGGCACCGCTTACCGCAAAGCCCGGTGCCTATAAACTTGATGAAAAGCTGACGCCGCTCGACGCCGTAACCAGCTACAATAATTTCTACGAGTTCGGCACGGGCAAGTCCGACCCCAAGGAAAATGCCGGAAACTTCAAGCCCACGCCATGGACTGTGAAGGTGGATGGTCTGGTCGGCAAGCCGCAGGAAATCAATATTGAAGACCTGCTGAAATATCCACTGGAAGAGCGCACCTACCGCATGCGCTGCGTGGAGGGCTGGTCCATGGCTATTCCTTGGATCGGATTCCCGCTCTCTGCGTTGTTGGATAAAGTCGAGCCTCTGGGCAGCGCGAAATTCGTCTCATTCGAGACTGTCGTTCGCCCCGAAGAAATGCCCGGCCAAAGCGGACTGTTTCAGCCGCTGGACTGGCCCTATGTCGAGGGACTGCGGCTGGATGAAGCCAGACATCCGCTGACCATACTCGCCGTCGGCCTTTACGGTGAAACGCTACCGAACCAGAACGGTGCCCCCATCCGTCTCGTCGTGCCGTGGAAATATGGCTTCAAGGGCATCAAATCCATCGTGCGCATTTCGCTGGTGGAGAAACAGCCAGAAACGACGTGGAAGAACTCCAATGCCCGCGAATACGGTTTTTACTCCAACGTCAATCCGAAGGTCGATCATCCGCGCTGGAGCCAGGCCACGGAACAGCGCATCGGCGAAGGCGGTTTCTTCAGCACGCAGAGACGGCCGACGCTGATGTATAATGGTTATGATGAAGTCGCGAGCCTCTATACAGGCATGGATTTGAAGGCAAATTACTGATCATGGCGTTTGCGCTTTCGCTTCCCTCCCTGCCAAAGAAATATCAACCAGCGGCCATCTGGGCGCTGTACATCATCGGCCTGTCTCCCGGCGTCTGGTACTTTTATCTCGCAGCGACAGGAGGACTTGGCTTCAATCCGGTCAAGGAGTTCGAACATCTCCTCGGCACTTGGGCGCTCCGCTTTCTCTGTCTTGGCCTCGTCGTGACGCCGCTACGCGATCTCTTCAACGTCAATCTCATCGCCTACCGGCGCGCCCTGGGATTGATCGCCTTTTATTATGTGCTGGCGCATCTGGCAGTCTATCTGGTGCTCGATCGCGGTATGGTGCTGAGCTCCATTCTCGGCGACATCTTGAAACGACCCTACATCATGTTCGGCATGGCGGGCTTCGTCATGCTCATTCCGCTGGCAGTCACCTCGAACCGCTGGTCGATCCGCAAGCTTGGAAGCCGCTGGAACACGTTGCACAAGCTTGCCTACCCTATTCTCATCGTCGCCGTTCTGCACTTCTTTCTGGCCCGCAAATCGCTGACGCTGGAACCGGCCTTCTATATTTCGGTCACGGTCATTCTGCTCGGTTATAGATTGATCCGGCCCGCGATCATGGCGCGAAAACGCACCAACCGGGCTACGAAGACCGCTCGCGCCGTCTCGCGACAATCGCCACAATAAGAGCAGCCAGCGCGATCCCCGCTAGATAACAGAGCATATTCCATGGCGAAAAGACGCGCCCGAGCAGCAATGCTCCGGCTGTCGTCGCTCTGAACTCATCCAGCACCGGAAAATGTAGAAGCCTGATAAGCTCGACAATGATTGCAATGGCGCAGGCCAAACCAATCGAAAGACGCATATTTCGAAACGGTGCAACACTGGCGACCAGCAGATAGACCATCGATCCCCAGAGAACCGATCCACCATATTTCACGACCAGAAACGGCAGGCCGACTGCATAGCCATATCGGCGCAACGCCAACCCGGCCACAATCACCGCCAAGGCACTCGCAACAAGACCAAGACGACGAAAATAATCCGAGTGTAATTGGTCGATCATGATGTTGCTTTATTTCCAGTTGCTATAAGGATGCAATCTTCACGCGCAAAGAGGATGCCGGATTTGAGCACTGAGGCCGCCTACCCCGCCAGCCGCCTGTCCTCCTTGGACGCGCTTTTATGCGATACCCAGCCTTGGGGCGAGTTGAAAGGCGCAAAGCGCTTCATCGTCGAATTTCTCTATTTCGGGATCAAGGAAGCACGGGCATGCCTGTTTGCCGGCCTATTTTTCATATCCATCTTTCTGGTGCCCCGCGATGGCCTGTTCGGCTTGCCGCGATACGACGTTCTGCTGGTCATCGCTCTCGCCATTCAGTTCTTCATGATCTGGAGCAAACTGGAAACGCTGGATGAAGCGAAGGCCATCCTTCTGTTTCACATCGTCGGCTTTGCGCTTGAAGTCTTCAAGACATCCGGCAGCATCCAGTCATGGTCCTATCCAGACTTTGCCTACACCAAGGTTTTCGGCGTGCCGCTGTTTTCGGGATTCATGTACGCAGCTGTCGGCAGTTATATCATCCAGGCCTGGCGTCTGCTGGATGTGCGTATCAAACACCACCCAAGCTACTGGATGGCCACGCTGATCGGTCTTGCGATCTATCTCAACTTCTTCACCCATCACTATATCGGGGATTACCGCTGGTACATCGCTGCCTGCGCCGTCGGTCTCTATGCCCGCGCGACCGTCATCTACCGCCCTTATGATCGCGACCGAAAAATGCCGCTGCTGCTCTCCTTCATCCTGATCGGATTTTTCGTCTGGCTAGCGGAAAACATCTCCACCTTTTTCGGCATTTGGAAATACCCGAACCAGTTGGGCGCTTGGTCCGTCGTCCACATCGGCAAATGGAGCTCGTGGTCTCTCCTCGTCATCATGACCTTCACCATCGTCTCACACCTGAAGCACATTAAAAGCCGGATTTCCGTGCCGGAGTGAAGAAGTTCAGTGGGTCGGAACGGGTTTTCCCATCGCGCAGACACGCGATGACTGGATTCCTGTGACAAGCACAGGAATGAGGGAGGTTGGAGGAGCGGAGAAATATCCTGCCAATCAGGATTACTAGACACGATAAGATTGAGCTTTCATTGTCTCGGCATACAAGTGTCTCAACCCCATAGCGCGATGTAAAACCCGGTATGAGCTCATTCTGATGCTCGTACAACCAACTTGGCAAATCGCGTGTGTCACCCCAGTGTAGAGTGTCCCGTTACGTTGTGACGCAAGAATGTAGGACATAACCCTTCATACACAAATGATGACGCAACAATAAAAATATTGCAATCAAAGCGTATCAGACCAGCTCCCCCACTCTCCCTCATTCCTGTGCTTGTCACAGGAATCCAGTCACCGCGCGTCTGCGCGGTGAGAGAACTCTTCCACACCTAACACCAACCCCGCCACCCAAAACAAAAAAAGCCGGACGATTGCTCGTCCGGCTTTTTGCTTCATCCCCGAGGGGACGAATATTATGCAGCTTCAGCAGCAGCGTTTTCAGCAGCAACGCGAGCCTTGTCGGCTGCGCCCTTGGCGTCTACGTCGCGCTCTACGAACTCGACAACAGCCATTGCAGCGTTGTCGCCCTGACGGTAGCCAGCTTTCATGATGCGCAGGTAGCCGCCGTTACGGGTTGCGTAACGTTCAGCGATGGCATCGAACAGCTTGCGAACTGCGTCCTGATCCTTGATCTGGGACACGGCCTGACGACGAGCATGCAGGTCGCCGCGCTTGCCGAGAGTGACCAGCTTTTCTACGATCGGGCGAATTTCCTTCGCCTTTGGCAGAGTTGTTACGATCTGCTCATGCGTAATGAGCGAAGCAGCCATGTTGGCAAACATTGCCTTGCGGTGGCTGGCGGTTCTATTGAGCTTGCGGCCTGAATTTCCGTGGCGCATTGCTATTCTCCTTTAATGCAGGTTCCCTATCCGGGCCTGCCGTTTCCTGGCACATGCAGGCGACCCAATCTCTGTCACGGGGCCTGCTGTTTGACGGGGAAAGGCAGTCTGTAACGGGTCTGCCTTCTTATCTGGGTTCTTGTTGATGCAGCCTGTCGGAGGAAAACCGCTGATGCGATTTTCCTCGACGCGGCTTAGTACTGGTCTTCGTAACGCTTTGCGAGATCTTCGATGTTCTCTGGCGGCCATGCGGGCACTTCCATGCCGAGGTGCAGACCCATGGAAGCGAGAACTTCCTTGATTTCGTTCAGCGACTTGCGGCCAAAGTTCGGAGTACGAAGCATTTCGGCTTCTGTCTTCTGAATGAGGTCGCCGATGTAAACGATGTTGTCGTTCTTCAGGCAGTTTGCCGAACGAACAGACAGTTCCAACTCGTCGACCTTCTTGAGAAGCGCCGGGTTGAATGCCAGTTCGGTCACAGATTCTTCTTCTGCTTCCTTCTGCGGCTCGTCGAAGTTGACGAACACGCCAAGCTGGTCCTGAAGAATACGAGCGGCAAAGGCAACGGCGTCTTCGCCGGAAACCGAACCATTCGTATCGATCGTCATGATCAACTTGTCGTAGTCAAGAACCTGGCCTTCACGGGTGTTTTCCACCTTGTAGGACACTTTCTTGACCGGAGAGTATAGGCTGTCCACCGGAATAAGACCGATTGGTGCATCTTCTGCGCGGTTACGCTCTGCAGGCACATAGCCCTTGCCGTTGTTGACGGTGAATTCCATGCGGATTTCAGCGCCTTCGTCCAGCGTGCAGATAACGTGGTCGGGATTGAGGATCTCGATGTCGCCAACCGTCTGGATATCGCCAGCGGTAACGGAACCTGGACCCTGCTTGCGCACGACCATGCGCTTGGAATCGTCACCATCCATCTTGATGGCGATTTCCTTGATGTTCAGCACGATATCAGTCACGTCTTCCCGAACGCCGGGAATGGACGAGAACTCGTGCAGAACGCCATCGATTTGCACTGCTGTTACAGCAGCGCCACGCAGAGAAGACATCAGAACGCGACGAAGGGCGTTGCCGAGCGTCAGACCGAAGCCGCGCTCCAGCGGTTCAGCAACCAGCGTCACCTTGGTGCGGCTGGAAGACGTGAACTCGACCTTGTTTGGCTTGATCAGTTCCTGCCAATTCTTTTGAATCATCTTTAAACCTTCCGTTCGCCGCCACCATCCAATCGTGGCGGACCGAGCATCATCACCGAGAGGAACCAATGGTTCATCGGAGGGTTCCTAAGCGTAGGAAAACCGGTTACACCGGCAGGCCAACGCCACATACGCGAAAATTCCGCCAGACCGAAGGAAAGGCGGAATTCTCAAGATACGGTCGCGTCAGACGCGGCGCTTCTTGCGCGGACGGCAACCGTTGTGCGGGATCGGCGTAACGTCACGGATCGAGGTGATCATGAAACCGGCAGCCTGCAGAGCGCGAAGTGCAGATTCGCGACCGGAGCCCGGACCGCAAACTTCAACTTCCAGCGTCTTCATGCCGTGTTCCTGCGCCTTCTTGGCAGCATCTTCAGCAGCGATCTGAGCAGCAAACGGTGTCGACTTACGCGAACCCTTGAAGCCCTTGGCACCAGCAGACGACCAGGCAATAGCATTGCCCTGTGCGTCGGTGATGGTGATCATCGTGTTGTTGAATGTCGAGTTAACGTGCGCAACGCCCGTCGTGATGTTCTTACGTTCGCGACGTTTAACGCGAGTGGCTTCCTTGGCCATGGTCTACCTTTCGTTGATCTCTGCACCGCCGTAACACCAGCGGCTACACCGGCGATAAGCTTCCAAGAAGCCTCTCGCCAAACTCAGAAAGGCTGGTGCGGCTTGCACCAGCCTCCCCTCTCCGGAGAACCGGAAAATTACTTCTTCTTACCTGCAATCGCCTTCGCTGGACCCTTGCGAGTACGAGCGTTGGTGTGCGTGCGCTGACCGCGCACGGGCAAGCCGCGACGGTGACGCAGACCACGGTAGCAACCGAGATCCATAAGACGCTTGATGTTCATCGAAGTTTCACGACGAAGATCACCCTCGACGCGATAATCGCGGTCGATTGCTTCGCGGATCTGAAGGACTTCTGCGTCCGTCAGCTGATGAACGCGCTTTTCAGCCGGAATACCGACCTTTGCTACGATTTCTTGCGCGAATTTCGTGCCAATCCCGTGAATATAGGTCAAGGCGATAACAACGCGCTTAGCCGTCGGGATGTTGACGCCAGCGATACGTGCCACGTCTATTCTCCTTGCGTTCCAGTTGCCATCCGGCAAGTGGTGCTTTCATTTGAGCAGCTCTTTTGCCGCCAGTTCAAAATTCGTGTTCGTCACAAGTCAAAACGACCGAACTCGGACTTTCCTTCCCTTGAGGAAAATCCGCGCCAGTCGCTTGGGATGTCGCGAGTTGGCGCGGTGTAACGGAATCGGTTCAAAAAAGCAACCTGCCCCGCCAAGATTCTTTATCAGCGTGCGACAGAGGCCTCGGCACTGGGTGCTTTTTCCAACACAGCTTCGATTGCCTGGGTCACTTGATCGACATGGGCCATGCCATCCAGCACCACCAACTCGCCCTGCTCTTCATAGTATTTCGACAGAGGAGCCGTCTTTTCGCGATATTCGGAAAGGCGCTTACGGAACGATTCGGGATTGTCATCCGAGCGAACAGCTCCACCAGCGGCAACCGTTTCGGCCACGCGGTTTTCGATTCGGCGCACGAGCGCTTCTTCATCCACCTTCAGCTCGATGACGGCATCCAGCACGAGATTCTTCTCACGTAGATTTTCGCCAAGCACCTTAGCCTGCGGAACCGTGCGAGGGTATCCATCGAGAATGAACCCCTTCTCACAGTCTGGCTGCTCGATACGTTCGGATACGATCTGATTGACGATATCATCCGATACGAGACCACCAGCGTCCATCACCTCCTTGGCGCGCTTGCCGATCTCTGAGCCGTCATTGACAGCCGCACGAAGCATATCGCCGGTGGAGAGCTGGGGAATCCCATACTTGTCCGTCAAGCGCTTGGCCTGTGTCCCCTTGCCTGCTCCTGGCGGTCCCAAAAATATCAGTCTCATCGTCCCCTCTTTCCTCCACGCAGTTTCGATTTCTTGATCAAACCCTCATACTGCTGGGCGATCAGGTGACCCTGAATCTGTGCCACTGTGTCAAGAGTTACACTGACTACGATCAAAAGCGAAGTACCACCAAGGGCTAATGGGATACCCGTCCGTGCGATAAGCGTTTCGGGAAGAATACAGACGAAGACGAGATAAACCGCACCGATGAGCGTGATTCTGGTCAAGACGTAGTCAATATATTCCGCCGTGCGCTCGCCTGGACGAATGCCTGGAATAAAGCCGCCATGCTTCTTCAGATTGTCGGCAGTGTCTTTCGGATTGAACACGATTGCCGTGTAGAAGAATGCAAAGAACGCAATCAGAAGACCATAGAACAACATGAACAGCGGTTGGCCGTGCTGAAGGGACGAAATAATGGTCGTCACCCATGGCGGCAGATTTGTGCTGTTGGTGAAGCCGGCTGCCGTCGCGGGCAGAAGCAACAACGACGATGCGAAGATGGCAGGAATAACACCGGCTGTATTCAGTTTCAGAGGCAGATGCGACGTATCGCCCTGGAACATTCTATTGCCGACCTGGCGCTTCGGATACTGGATCAGAAGCCTCCGCTGCGCACGTTCGACAAACACGATCAGCGCAATCACGCCGATGCACACGACGAGAACAGTCAGCATCAAAGGCGTGGAAAGCGAGCCGCTTTTACCCAAGTCGAGCGTCCGGGCAAGAGCCGTCGGCAGTCCAGCGGCGATGCCAGCGAAAATGATCAGCGAAATACCGTTGCCGATACCGCGCGACGTGATCTGTTCACCCAGCCACATCAGGAACATCGTGCCGCCGAGCAGCGTCAGCACTGTGGAGATACGGAAGAACAAGCCAGGATCTACGACCAGCCCTGCCCCGCTTTCGAGACCAACGGCAATGCCATAGGCCTGAAGCGTGCCGAGCAGTACAGTGCCGTAACGCGTATACTGATTGATGATCTTGCGGCCCGCTTCACCTTCCTTTTTCAAGGCTTCGAGCGAAGGCACGACCGAGGTCATCAGCTGCACGATAATCGATGCGGAAATGTAAGGCATGATGCCGAGCGCGAAAATCGCCATGCGCTCTACAGCGCCGCCCGCAAACATGTTGAAGAGACCGAGAATACCGTTGGCCTGGCCTTTGAAGGCCTGGGCATAGGCTTCCGGATTCAGACCAGGAAGCGGAATATGTGTGCCAAGACGGTAGACGAGAAGTGCGGCAAGGGTAAACCAGAGGCGCTTTTTCAGATCTTCAGCTTTCGCGAAGGTCGAAAAATTCAGGTTTGAGGCCAGTTGTTCCGCTGCTGAAGCCATAAATTTCTCCGCATGACCCTTGTCCAGCGGCACGGAAACCGGCAATTCCGGAAAAGGTCTAAAAGATACTGGTTTAAAAACCGGGCTTCGGACGGATGACGGCTATCATGCCGCAATCATGCCTCACCCTGTTTTCGTTAGTCCGGTCAGCGCTCATTTGAGTGCTTAGGAACTGTGAGGCTCTCCCCGCTTCGCTTGCGCGCCGCTTGAGAGTTTCCGCATAATCCATTTAATCGATTAGGATTCAAAGGCTTACGCAACTATGAGTGCGAACGCCCGGAATGAACCACCCCGGGCGTTCGAAGTCTTATATTACTCTGCGGCTTCCGCTGCAACAACCAGAAGCTTGATAGAGCTACCAGCCTTCTCGATCTTTTCAACAGCAGACTTAGAAGCGCCGGCAACTTCGAAGGAAACCTTCGTTGTCAGCTCGCCGTCAGCAAGAATGCGAACGCCGTCCTTGAGGCGACGAATGACGCCAGCTGCCTTGAGAGCAGCAGCATCGATCGTTGCGTTGGCGTCGAGCTTGCCTGCATCGATCGCAGTCTGAACGCGACCAACAGACACTTCAGCATACTCGGAAGCGAAGATGTTGGTGAAGCCACGCTTAGGAAGGCGACGGTAGATTGGCATCTGACCGCCTTCAAAGCCGTTGACTGCAACGCCCGAACGAGCCTTCTGACCCTTGACGCCGCGACCACCGGTCTTGCCCTTGCCAGAACCGATACCGCGACCTACGCGGATACGATCCTTGGTGGAACCTTCGTTGTCTTTAATTTCATTGAGTTTCATGATGACTTCCTCCGTCTCACTTCTCGTCTACGACGCGAACGAGATGCTGGACAGCACGGATCATGCCACGAACTGCTGGAGTATCTTCCAGAGTGCGCTGACGGTGCATCTTGTTGAGACCCAGGCCGATCAGCGTCTGGCGCTGAACTGCAGGGCGGCGAATTGGGCTGCCGATCTGTTCGACCGTAACAGTCGTCTTGGCTTCAGTAGTTTTCTTGGCCATGATACTGCTCCTTATTCTTCAGCAGCGTTGCCGGAAGCGGCGCGGCGGGACTGAAGGGTCGCATACTTAAGACCGCGCTGTGCAGCAACGTCCTTAGGATGAACCTGGTGCTTCAAAGCGTCGAACGTTGCACGAACCATGTTGTATGGGTTCGAGGAACCGGTCGACTTGGCTACAACGTCATGAACGCCGAGCGTTTCGAAAACAGCGCGCATTGGACCACCGGCGATGATACCGGTACCAGCCTTTGCAGAGCGCAGCAGAACCTTGCCAGCGCCGTGACGACCGTTAACATCGTGATGCAGCGTACGACCATCGCGCAGTGGTACGAAGATCAGATCGCGCTTTGCGCTTTCGGTAGCCTTGCGGATAGCTTCTGGAACTTCGCGAGCCTTACCGTGACCGAAGCCAACGCGGCCCTTCTGGTCACCAACGACGACGAGAGCAGCAAAACCGAAACGACGGCCGCCCTTAACAACTTTGGCGACGCGGTTGATAGCAACCAGCTTGTCGACGAATTCGCTATCGCGCTCTTCGCGGTTCTGGCGGTCGTCGCGAGAACCTCTTTTTTCCTGTGCCATTGTCCTTTTCCTTTTTCTTTTGCGGGTGGAACGGCAAACAATAATGGACCACCGGCTTCATTGCTGAAGTCCTGATGATCCGGTGAAATCCGCCCGGAACGTTGCCCGGGCGGAAAAGTCTTAGAAGTTCAGACCGCCTTCGCGGGCAGCTTCAGCCACAGCCTTGATACGGCCGTGATAAATGAAGGCGCCGCGGTCGAATACGACATCCTTGATACCAGCCTTGCTGGCACGTTCGGCAACGAGCTTGCCGATAGCGGCAGCTGCTGCAACGTCCGCGCCTGTCTTCAAAGACGAGCGCAGATCTGCCTCGAGTGTGGAGGCAGACGCAAGCGTCTTGCCGGCCACATCATCGATGACCTGAACGTAGATGTTCTTCGACGAGCGATGAACCGACAGGCGCGGGCGACCGTTAGCAACCGCCTTGATCTGGCGGCGCACGCGGTTGGCGCGACGTGCAAGTGCTTCTTTCCTGCTAGCCATTTCGCTTGATCCTTACTTCTTCTTGCCTTCTTTGCGGATGATCCGTTCTTCAGCGTACTTGACGCCTTTGCCCTTGTAGGGCTCGGGACCACGGTATTCGCGGATTTCCGCGGCAACCTGACCGACCTGCTGCTTATTAATGCCGGAAACGATGATTTCAGTCGGCTTCGGAACAGCAATGGTGATGCCGACCGGAGGCTCGTAAACTACATCGTGAGAGAAACCGAGAGCCAATTGCAGGTTCTTGCCCTGCAAAGACGCACGATAACCGACGCCGTTGATTTCGAGCTTGCGCTCGTAGCCGTCCTTGACACCCTTGAAGATGTTCTCGACCATCGTGCGGGACATGCCCCACTTGGAACGAGCTTCCTTGGTGTTGTTGGCTGGCTGTACCGAAACAGCGTTATCTTCCAGCTTGACCTGAATTTCGTCGTTTGCAACGAAGAACAGTTCGCCCTTAGGACCCTTGGCAGTAATCTTCTGGCCGTCGACATTGGCCGTCACACCTGCAGGAACCTGAACGGGCTTTTTACCGATACGAGACATATTTCTATCCTGTCTGTCCGTTAAGGAGATCCCTGCTCAGTCTTAGAAGACCGAGCAAAGAACCTCGCCACCAACGTTCTGTTCACGAGCCTGGTGATCAGCCATCACACCCTTCGGAGTCGAAAGGATTGTGATACCAAGACCATTCGCTACCTGTGGGATGGACTTCACCGAGACATAAACCCGGCGGCCCGGCTTGGAAACGCGACCGATTTCACGGATCACGGACGCGCCTTCGTAGTACTTCAGTTCGATCGTGAGTTCGGACTTGCCGTTCTCGAAATCAACCTTGGAATAACCGCGAATGTAGCCTTCAGCCTGAAGCACGTCGAGAACGCGTGCACGAAGGCTGGAAGCAGGTGTGTTTACCGAAGACTTGCGACGGGCTGCACCATTGCGGATGCGGGTGAGCATATCACCCAAAGGATCAGTCATTGTCATGTGCCCGTCTCCTTACCAGCTCGACTTGACAATACCCGGCACCTTGCCGGAATTGCCCAACTCACGAAGCGCAATACGCGACATTCCGAGTTTGCGGTAGAACGCGCGCGGACGGCCCGTTACTTCGCAGCGGTTGCGGACACGCGTCTTCGAGCCATCACGCGGCAGCGAAGCGAGCTTCAGAGTTGCCTGGAACCGCTCTTCGATCGGAAGGGACTGGTTCATAACGATTGCCTTAAGGGCGGCACGCTTGCCGGCCTGCGAGGCAACCGTCTTGCGGCGGCGCTTGTTCTTTTCAACTGCGCTTGTTTTCGCCATATCGTAGTTCCTTTTCTACGCTCGTCGTTACGGTTATTGACGGAACGGGAAGTTGAACTCTGTCAAAAGAGCCCGTGCTTCGTCGTCCGACGTCGCCGTCGTGCAAACGATGATGTCCATGCCCCACATCTGATCAACCTTATCGTAGTTGATTTCTGGGAACACAATGTGTTCCTTGATGCCCATGGCGAAGTTGCCACGGCCGTCAAAGCTCTTCGGGTTCAACCCGCGAAAGTCGCGAACGCGCGGAAGCGCGATGTTGATCAGACGGTCAAGGAATTCGTACATGCGCGCGCCACGAAGGGTAACCTTCGCACCGATTGGCATGTGTTCGCGAACCTTGAAGCCCGCGATGGAATTGCGAGCCTTGGTGATGACTGGCTTCTGACCGGCGATAGCAGCCAGATCGCCAGCGGCGACTGTCGGCTTCTTCGAATCGGCAGTGGCTTCGCCAACACCCATGTTGATGACGATCTTATCCAGCTTGGGGATCATCATTACGTTTGAATAGGAGAACTTCTCCTGCATTGCGCCGCGAATACGGGAAACGTATTCAGCCTTGAGACGCGGCTCGTACTTGGACTCAGCCATCGATCACTTCTCCCGAACGCTTGGCAACGCGGACTTTCTTGCCATCAACAACCTGGAAACCAACGCGAGTTGGCTTGCCATCTTTATCAGCGATGGCGAGATTGGAGATGTGCAAGGAAGCTTCCTTGTTGATGATGCCGGCTTCCTGGCCCTGGGTCTGGCGCTGGTGACGTTTCACCATGTTTACGCCACTCACAAAAGCCCGGTCTTCTTTCGGCAAGACCTGTGTTACTTCGCCGGTACGGCCCTTGTCCTTACCGGTCAATACGACAACTTTGTCGCCTTTACGAATTTTCTGCATCGCTATCGCTCCTTACAGTACTTCTGGAGCCAGCGAGATGATCTTCATGTGGTTCTTAGCGCGAAGTTCGCGTGGAACCGGTCCGAAGATACGGGTGCCGATCGGCTCTTTCTTGTTGTCGATAAGAACAGCTGCGTTGTTATCGAAACGGATGACGCTGCCATCAGCGCGGCGGATGTCTTTAGCGGTACGCACAACAACCGCCTTCATCACGTCGCCCTTTTTAACGCGGCCGCGCGGAATTGCTTCCTTGATCGAAACGACAATAATGTCGCCAACGGAAGCATACTTACGCTTCGAGCCGCCCAGCACCTTGATGCACATGACACGACGTGCGCCGGAATTATCCGCCACGTCGAGGTTTGTTTGCATCTGAATCATGTCAGGTCGCCTTCTTGTTGTTACCGGACCGGTTGGGCAAAACGGCCCCCTGTTCCAGCTTATGAAATGTCTCTGTTTTCGCGCGGAATAAACGTGACAGGGTGGTTTCCTAACGGACCTTCCGTGCGCATCAAAGCAAAAGAACGCCCGTGAACGAGCGTCCTTGCGCTGCTTCATACAGACTTTCGCGCATATAGCAAGGTGCTGCGCGAATTTCTGTCGAAATTAAGCCTGGGCGGCGATAACCGTCCAGCGCTTGTCCTTGGAGATAGGCGCGCATTCCTCGATGGAAACGGTATCGCCGACCTTGTATTGATTGTTTTCGTCGTGCGCCTTGTATTTTTTCGAGCGACGAACGGTCTTCTGAAGAAGCGGGTGAGCGAATCGACGCTCAACACGAACTACGACAGTCTTCTCGTTCTTGTCGGACACAACGACGCCCTGCAGAATGCGTTTAGGCATATTATTCTTCCTTTAGGCCTTGGCTTCTGCCGCCTTCTGGCGGGCAATGGTTTTCACGCGGGCGATGTCCTTGCGGACTTCGTCGATGCGCGAGGACTTTTCCAGCTGGCCGGTTGCCTTCTGAAAGCGCAGGTTGAACTGCTCTTTCTTCAGGTCGGCAAGCTTGTCCTTGAGCTGATCGGCGCTGAGGCCGCGAACGTCTTCGGCTTTCATGGTGCCTGCTCCTTACTCTGCGATGCGCTGAACGAAGCGCGTCTTAACCGAGAGCTTGGCAGCGCCGAGACGAAGCGCCTCGCGGGCGATCTCCTCGGAAACACCGTCGATCTCGAACATCATACGACCGGGCTTGACCTTGCATGCCCAGTATTCAACAGAACCCTTGCCCTTACCCATACGGACTTCGGTCGGCTTCGCCGTAACCGGAGTGTCTGGGAATACGCGGATCCACACACGACCAGCGCGCTTCATGTAACGCGTGATCGCGCGGCGGGCCGCCTCGATCTCGCGCGCGTTAACGCGGTTCGGTTCCTGCGACTTCAAGCCGAATTCACCGAATGCCAGGTCAAAGCCGCCCTTGGCCACACCTTTAATGCGACCCTTAAACTGCTTACGGTACTTAGTACGCTTTGGCTGCAACATTTTCTAACTTCTCCGAGCTTATCTTTCGCCAGCGTCAATCAAGCGTTTTCGCGGCGACGGTCGCCACGATCACCGCGCTGCTCACGGCTTGCAGGGCCCTGTGCATCGCCTTCTAGACCACGACGTTCAGAAGCCATCGGATCGTGCTCAAGGATTTCGCCCTTGAAGATCCAGACCTTGATGCCGCAAATACCGAACGCCGTTGTAGCTTCTGCTACACCGTAATCGATATCTGCACGCAGCGTGTGCAAAGGAACGCGACCTTCGCGGTACCATTCGGTACGAGCGATTTCAGCGCCGCCGAGACGACCACCGCAAGTGATCTTGATGCCTTCGGCACCCAGACGCAGTGCGGACTGAACAGCACGCTTCATGGCGCGGCGGAAAGCCACACGACGTTCGAGTTGCTGAGCAATCGACTGTGCAACGAGCGTTGCGTCGATTTCCGGCTTGCGCACTTCAACGATGTTGAGGTGCGTTTCAGAAGCAGTCATCTCGGAAATCTTCTTGCGAAGCTTTTCGATGTCTGCACCCTTCTTGCCGATGATCAGACCCGGACGAGCCGAGTGGATGGTCACGCGGCACTTCTTGTGCGGACGTTCGATTACAACCTTGGCGATGCCGGCCTGCTTCAATTCCTTGATCAGGTAAGCACGGATTTTCAGGTCTTCGTGCAGAAGCTTGCCGTATTCGGCAGTGTCTGCATACCAGCGGCTATCCCAAGTGCGGTTGATACCGAGGCGGAAGCCGATTGGATTGATTTTCTGACCCATTATGCGGCCTCCCCTTTTTCTTCCACTTCGCGAACGACGATCGTGAGGTGTGCGAAAGGCTTTTCGATGCGCGATGCACGACCACGGCCACGAGCGTGGAAACGCTTCATGGTGATGGACTTGCCAACATAGGCCTCGGCGACGACGAGAGCGTCGACGTCGAGGTCATGGTTGTTTTCTGCATTCGCGATTGCCGATTCCAACGTCTTCTTGACGGTGGCAGCAATACGCTTGCGAGAAAATTCGAGCTCGGCGAGAGCGCGATCGACCTTTTTACCACGGATAAGAGCGGCAACTAGGTTAAGTTTCTGGGGGCTGACGCGAAGCGTACGGGCAATGGCCTGAGCCTCATTGTCCTTCAGCCGGCGTTCGGTCTTAGCCTTCGCCATGATTACTTCCTCTTTGCCTTCTTGTCCGCACCATGACCGTAATAGGTCCGGGTCGGAGAGAATTCACCGAACTTGTGACCGACCATGTCTTCGTTGACAGAGACGGGTACATGCTTGCTGCCGTTGTAGACGCCGAATGTCAGACCAACGAACTGAGGCAGGATCGTGGAGCGACGGCTCCAGATCTTGATCACTTCACTGCGTCCGCCTTCGCGTACCTTCTCAGCCTTAGTGAGAAGATAACCGTCAACAAACGGACCTTTCCATACTGAACGAGCCATTTGAGAGTTCCTCTCTTACTTCTTGCGCTGATGGCGCGAACGCATGATGAACTTGTCGGTCGACTTGTTGGAGCGAGTCCGCTTGCCCTTTGTGGGTTTACCCCACGGAGTCACCGGATGGCGACCACCAGACGTACGACCTTCACCACCACCATGAGGGTGATCGACAGGGTTCATCACGACACCGCGAACGTGAGGCTTCTTGCCGCGCCAGCGTGAACGACCGGCTTTGCCGTCGTTGATGTTGCCATGATCGGCATTCGAGACAGCGCCGATCGATGCGAGGCAAGAGCCATGCACCAAACGCTGCTCACCGGAGTTCAAGCGAAGGATCGCCATCCCTGCATCGCGACCAACGAGCTGAACATACGTACCGGCGGAGCGAGCGATTTGACCGCCCTTGCCTGGCTTCATCTCGACGTTGTGGATGATCGATCCGACTGGGATGTACTGAAGAGGCATTGTATTGCCTGGCTTCACGTCCACCTGCTTTTCGGAGGCGATCACCTTGTCACCGGCAGCGAGACGCTGTGGCGCGAGAATGTAAGCCTGTTGGCCGTCCGTGTATGTCACGAGCGCGATGAATGCGGTGCGGTTAGGGTCATATTCCAGACGCTCGACCGTACCTTCAACGTCGAACTTACGACGCTTGAAGTCTACCAGACGGTAGGTCCGCTTGTGACCGCCGCCCTGAAAACGAACGGTGATCCGGCCCTGATTGTTACGGCCACCCTTCGAGCTGAGGCCCTCTGTAAGAGCCTTTACCGGCTTGCCCTTGTAGAGCGAAGACCGGTCCACGATAACCAGCTGACGCTGGCTTGGCGTGGTCGGATTGAAACTTTTCAATGCCATTTTATTTGTTCCCTTTTGGGTCTTTGCCCGCTTGGGCCTAACCTTTTAGAGTCCGGTGGACACGTCTATGGATTGACCTTCGGCCAGCGTGATGATGGCTTTTTTGACATCCTTACGCTTACCAGCGAATCCACGGAAACGACGAGTCTTACCCTTTCGGATAAGCGTGTTCACTGCCGTGACCTTTACGCCGAAGAGTGCTTCGACTGCAGCCTTGATTTCAGGCTTCGAAGCGTCTTTGGCGACGTTGAATACGACCTGGTTCTGTTCAGAGACCAGCGTCGACTTTTCCGTGATCGAAGGAGATACGATCACATCGTAGTGGCGAAGATCCGTCATTTGAACCGCTCCTCGAGGGCTTCAACCGCAGCCTTGGACAGCACGAGCTTGCCGCGGCGCAGGATGTCGTAAACATTGATGCCCTGGATCGGCAGAACGTCCACATTCGGGATGTTCTGAGCTGCGAGCTTGAAGTTGCCATCAAGTTCTGCGCCACCGATTACGAGAGCGTTGGTCAGGCCAAGCGTTGCGAAGTGGCCAAGCAAGCCCTTTGTCTTTGCATCGGTCGCAACGAGCTGATCGACGATGATCAGTTCTTCGGACTTCAGCTTGGCAGACAAAGCGTGACGCAGAGCGAGCGCACGAACCTTCTTAGGAAGATCGTGAGCGTGGCTGCGAACGACTGGGCCGTGGGCCTTGCCGCCGCCGCGGAACTGCGGTGCGCGAGCCGAGTGGTGACGAGCGCGGCCCGTACCCTTCTGCTTGTACATCTTTGCACCCGTGCGGGAAACTTCCGAACGGTTCTTGGTTTTGTGCGTTCCCTGCTGCTTCTTGGCGAGCTGGTAACGAACCATGCGGGCCAGGATATCCTGGCGTGGGTCGAGGCCGAAAATTTCGTCCGACAGGGATACCGTGCCGGCGTCTTTTCCCTCGAGGGTTTTGACGTTCAATTCCATGATGAGGCTCCCTTACTTCGCTGCCGACTTAACGGCGTCGCGGACGATGATCCAGGAACCCTTGGAACCGGGAACGGCGCCCTTCACGAGGATCAAACCGCGACCCTCATCGGTCAGAACCACTTCCAGATTCTGGGTGGTAACGCGTGTGTGGCCCATGTGACCAGCCATGCGCTTGCCCTTCCAGACCTTGCCCGGATCCTGGTTCGAACCAGTCGAACCATGGGCACGGTGCGAGACGGAGTTACCGTGCGATGCGCGACCACCACCGAAGTTGTGACGCTTCATCGAACCAGCAAAACCTTTACCGATCGTGGTGCCGGTAACGTCTACGAGCTGGCCTGTCTGAAAATGATCTGCGGTCAGTGTTGCACCGACGTCGATGAGATTTTCGGGGGAAACCCGGAACTCAACGAGCTTTGCTTTCGGCTCGACGCTGGCAGCGGCAAAGTGACCGCGGAGTGCCTTTGTCGTATTCTTGACCTTGGACTGGCCGGCACCGAGCTGAACTGCGGTGTAGCCATTCTTGTCTTCTGTGCGCTGGGAAACAACTTGCACGTTGTCCAAACGCAGTACCGTTACTGGGATATGCTCACCGGCGTCGTTATAGACCCGGGTCATACCCACTTTCTGTGCAATCACACCTGAACGCATTGGTTCAATCCTCTTGCGAGCCTTGAAGGGAAAACCCTCTGTGGCCTTTGTTAAGGAGTTCCCTTCGACATCTCACGACGTTTCCGGTCTCCGGATTGGAAGACGTTGGATTGCTCCACGTACCTTCCTTGTTATATCGGCCCTTACTTTCGCAAGGTCAGGCCGAGGTCTTAGAGCTTGATTTCCACGTCAACGCCTGCAGCCAGATCGAGCTTCATCAAAGCATCGACTGTCTGTGGAGTGGGGTTAACGATATCGAGAAGACGCTTGTGCGTCCGCATTTCGAACTGCTCACGGCTCTTCTTGTCAACGTGAGGAGAGCGGTTAACGGTAAACTTTTCGATGCGGGTAGGCAATGGAACCGGGCCGCGAACGCTGGCGCCGGTGCGCTTGGCGGTCGACACGATTTCACGGGTAGAGGCATCGAGGATCCGGTGATCAAACGCCTTGAGGCGGATACGGATATTCTGGCCGTTCATTCGTCTTGTCCTTGTTCTTTGTCTTTGGATTTCCGCACGCGGAAATACATGAACCTGTTGATCGTGGCGCCGCAGATTTTCAAAAATCAAGAGGAGCGCGAAGGGCACTCCAATCATTTCGTTAGTCTGTAAAGTTGAATCACCAGGCTCCGCTAAGTCTTGCGAATCCAACTGGTGAGTGTGAGTGCGCGTTTACGCGCTTTCACAGAATTTTTCAAGCCTTAAAAATGCAACGTCACAACGCTTTTTATAAAACGTTCGATGGCGGTGCTTTTCACACCGCCATCGTCCACTATTCAACCGCCGGACCGAAGCCCGGCGCTATAGCCGCGATGCCAAAGGCACCGCCTGCCCTATTACTCGACGATCGAAGCCACAATGCCAGCGCCGACGGTACGGCCGCCTTCGCGGATCGCGAAGCGCAGCTTTTCTTCCATCGCGATTGGAACGATCAGTTCGACTTCAACGGTAACGTTGTCGCCTGGCATAACCATTTCCGTGCCTTCTGGAAGCGAAACGATACCGGTCACGTCAGTCGTACGGAAGTAGAACTGTGGACGGTAGTTCGTGAAGAACGGTGTATGACGACCGCCTTCTTCCTTCGTCAGGATGTAGGCTTCAGCCATGAACTTCTTGTGCGGCTTGACAGAGCCGGGCTTGCAAAGAATCTGACCACG
>NZ_FMUD01000040.1:0-44428 GCF_900100825.1 Agrobacterium sp. DSM 25558
CGGGACTGGCACCATGGACCCGGCAATCGGGCAAATGGAAAGGCAAGAGCTTTATTGGTGGCGGGCGCTCGAAGGTGCGGGCGTGCTGTTCATGGCGGCACTGGTTGCGTCCCGTCACAACCCTCTCCTCAAAGCCTTCCGCGATCGCCTCGTGGCATCCGGCAAGCCCAAGATCGTCGCCATTGTCGCCACCATGCGCAAGCTTCTCACCATCCTCAACGCCATCCTCCGGGAAAATAAACCATGGCAAAACGCTTGACTGCCAAGACAGTCGCTCTGCCCTGCCGGGCATCTCCCCCTCAGGTGGGGAGATTGGATAGACGCATACTCCTAGCTCTCTCCGCAGCCTTTGAGACGGGCGAGAGGTGTCAACGATTCGATCTCCTTCCTTGTGGGGGAGATGTCCGGCAGGACAGAGGGGGGTAAACCCCACCCGCTACAGCGACAATCGATCTGACAAAACTACTTCACCTCAAGTCACGCTTCGCCCTTCACGCGGCACCCTGCACCCGTGGCCTGCTTCAACCTCAACGCCAAGAACACACGCAAATGCGGATATGTCTTTGGTTTGGTGTTTGTCGTTGGCTCCGCATTTGCGTGGCCCCGGTCGTCTTGCTCAAGCCGGATCATAAAAGACCCGGCCTGAGTTTTATAAGCAGTCTCCGGTGAAACTTCGCCGCCCCGATTTTCCGAAGCCGTGAATGGTCCTCGGGTCGGGGTGGTTGGGTCCACCGTTCTTAATGTCTGGTGCACGTCTACAACCAGCCACCAACCTCCGCCTCCGCCAAATGTTTCGCGACACATTGCGGCTGCGGACGTGGGGAGATTGTAGGCATGGGTCGGATGAGCGTGGAGAAAACTTTTTTTATTTTTTAGCCGTTTCAGCGCCGGCCGGTGCGACGCCCTTGTCCACCCGCACCACCACAGACATGCCGGGCGAAAGCTCCGCAGCCAGCGGCTGGTCCGGATCGATGGAGATACGCACGCCGAGACGCTGGGCGATTTTCACGAAGTTGCCCGTGGCGTTATCCGGTTTGATGACAGCGAATTCGGAGCCGGCAGCGGGTGCGAAGCGTTCTACCTTGCCGGTCAGCTTTCTGCGATGCAGGGCATCGACGGAAATCGAAACCACCTGCCCTGCTTCCATTCCGCCGAGCTGTGTTTCCTTGAAGTTGGCAACGACCCAGACGTCATGCGGCACGACTGCCATCAGCTGGGTTCCAGCCGCCACATACTGGCCTATGCGAACGCCGACTTCGCCGAGCTTGCCATCCCTAGGCGCGTGGATCTCTGTGTTTTGCAGATCGATCTTGGCCAGTTCCACAGCTGCTTCCGCATTGGCGACCGCCGCCTGCAAGGAACCACGGTTGATGATGATGGTCTGGAGATCCTGCCGGGCCACCTCGAGCGCTGCTTTCGACTGCGACAGACCTGCACGGGCCTTGTCGAGATTGGCCTGCGCTTCTTCCTGTACGCTGGAGGTTCCCGCACCGCTACGCAGAAGACTATCCTGACGGTCGGCTGCAAGCTGGGCCTGCTTGAGGGAGGCCTGTGCGCCATCGACGGCCGCTTCGCCAGAGGCGATATTGGCCTTGGCGGCGATTTCCTGCTGGCGGGAATTGTCGAAGGCGGCTTTCTGGCTATCGAGCGACGCCTCGGCCTGCGCCAATTTCTGGCGGAAAATGCGGTCATCGATCTTGGCCAGAACGTCGCCCTGCTTGACCTCTTGGTAGTCTTTCACCGGAACATCGACGATGTAACCGCTGACCTGCGGGCTCATGGTCGTGACATAGCCGCGCACATAGGCGTTATCGGTCATTTCGACCGAGCTGGAAAAGGGTGGCAGCCGCCATGCGTAAAGCACCAGCGCCACACCGGCGACGCCGCCCAGGAGAACGATGAGAGTAAGAGGCGTGAATAATTTCTTCAGCATTTTTATATCTCGGACAATCAGGATTGAGGTGCGGCCACGGTCTCGTCTTCGCTTTTCAGCAGAGACTTGAGACGTAACCATGCAAGATGAAGCAAAAGCATGACAAGAGCAGCAGCGGCGCAGACTGAAATCAGCAAAAACGTATCGTTATACGCCAGAATATAAGCCTCGCGCGTAACCTGCGCGCCCAGCAGCGACAGACCCTCCGCCTTCAACAACGCCGCATCGGTAATAACGTGGCTGTAACCGGCAGAAAGTTGGCTGACGCGTTGTGCCACCTGCGGGTTCTGCAAGAGGATGCTTTCCACAAGAATATTCGAGTGGAATTTTTCCCGCAGCGTCACGAAGGAGCCGAGAAGGCCGGTCGTCAGCAGCGAACCTGTGATCTGCGTGAAAATGAAGATGGTGATGAAGTTGACGAGGTAAGGCGGTCCTTTCGCCAAGGCTGCGCCAAATCCCTTTGCCATAACAGGCGGCAGGAACATGGCCGCGCCGAAGGCGATCATTGCCTGGCTCAGATACATCTGTTCCGGCCGCACGAGATTGGTCAAGCCGCTATCCATGAAGGCCCCGAGCGCGATTAGCGCAAGTGCGATGACATGGGCGGTATCCACATATTTCGTCAACATCAACAAAGCACATAAGGCACCGCCGAGCAGCGTCGCCACGATGATGAGCGCATAAAGCCCGGTCGTCTGCTCGTTCAGGATGCCCAGTTGCTGATACAGGCTGACCGCCGTAGAGGACTGTTCTGACGAGACGGCGCGGTAGATCAGCAAGATTGCGATCAGGTGCAGATTGGTGCGTGAGAATATCCAGCGCAGATCCAGCATCGGATTTTTACGAGGAAGTTCAATCGCGGTCATCAGTGCTAGCAGGCCGATGGAGGTTGCTAGCAAGACGCCGAGCCACCACGTTTCGAACCACCAATAGAAGCGGCCGAGTGTGAGAAACACGGCGAGACAGCCCAGGCCACCAGCAAACAGCAGGTAGCTCAATATATCCATCCGCTCGATGACCTTGGCACGCGGTGGTGGCGTCAGCGGCAGCAGATAGATGATGGGCAGCACGGCCAGCGAAAGCCCGACCTCCATGGTGTAAAGCGCCTGCCAGCCATCGATATCCAGCAATTCGGGGGAGATGATGCGGGCCAGCGGGGCCGACAGCAGCGTACCCGTAAGCGCGATGCTGAGGCCCAGCGTCAGCTTGCGCTGCACGGGGAAAGCTTCGAGAATATAGAGAAAGCCCAGCGACGACAGCGGTGCTGCCGCCATGCCGCTGACGAAGCGCACGACAATGGCCGAATGCAGATCCGTCACGAAGAGATTAAGACAGGATGCCAGCACGAAACAGATGATACTGATTTCCGCAAAGGGCCGCAGCCCATATTGCTGGCGCACCTTGAACAGCGCGATGGAGAAGGTGGCGTAAGGAGCCATATAGGCTGCCGAAAGCCAGGCGACCTCGGCAATCGTTGCCGAAAACTCGCCCTGCAGCTGGTAGATATTGGCCATGACAATGTTCATGCCCATGCCCTGGGTCACGAAGAAACACAGGCCGGAGACAATATAGACCAGCTTCATGAAGACGGTTTTTTCCGGCGGCGCAACGGGCGCGGCAGGCATTTCCACCTCGGCTTCGACCTTGTCCGGCATATCCTGGCTGTCTGATACGGCGTTGCTCACGACTGCACCTTTTCGCCAGCGAGGTTTTGCAGATTGGCTGACAGACGGCGAACGACGTTCAATGCGGCGCTGATATCATCCGTCGAAATATCGGCTGCGATGGCGGCGCGCATGGATTTGGCCTGCATATGCACATCCTCGAACAAGTTGAGACCTTCTGGCGTCATGTGAATGCGCTTTGCTCGCCGGTCGATCTCGTCAGAACGCCGCTCGATGAGGTTTTGTTTCTCCATCGCATCCAGCAGCCGAACGAGGGTCGGCGTTTCGATTTCCAGTTCCTCGGCCAGCTCATTCTGCTTTAACGGACCACGGCGCGATAGCGCAAAGAGGGCTCTGGCACGGGCCAGCGTCAGCCCCTGCTCGGACACCCTTGCGTCGAAGAAGGATCTGAGCTTGCGGTTGAAGGCCGCCATCTCATCGAAAAGCTGCTCTTTTTCTGTCGCGCGAGACAAGTAACTAGTCCTTATAATTAGCACACTATCTATTTTATCCCTATTTATTTTCGCGATCGGAAATATGCAAGAGGCTTTGTTGAAATAGCAGCCATGCCGTAAACTCATGGCGGACCGACAGCGATTCGTTTTCGGTGTGATGACGCTCACGGATCAGCCTGTGGATTACTGTTAACAACACAATTTGTGAGGCCGCCTGCCACTGTTACGGCACGGCTCTCCGCCACTGTTGCCGCATTGTCCTTGACTGCCGCTGCCGCTCACTTCAAACCGGCAGGCTTGCAAGAAACGAAGGCTCCGAACCAGCCTCAAGGGAGATCACAGAAAACCATGAACGACGCTGTGAGAAAGATCACCCCCGCCCCGGCTGCTGAACCGCTCTACCGTGAAGCGCCGAACAACATCGAAGCGGAACAGGCCCTTTTGGGTGCCATTCTCGTCAACAACGACGCCTATTACCGCGTCTCCGACTTCCTGAAGCCCGTACATTTGTACGAGCCGCTTCACCGCAAGATTTTCGAAGTCGCCGGCGATATCATCCGCATGGGCAAGACCGCCAACCCGGTAACGATCAAGACCTTCCTGCCCGCAGACGGCAAGATCGGCGACCTGACGGTTGCGCAATATCTCGCACGACTGGCATCGGACGCCGTCTCGATCATCAATGCCGAGGACTATGGCCGTGCCATTTACGACCTTGCGCTTCGTCGTGCACTGATTCAGATCGGCGAAGACGTCGTCAACATTGCCTATGACGCACCGCTGGACATGCCGCCGCAGACGCAGATCGAAGACACCGAACGCCGCCTGTTCGAGCTGGCGGAAACCGGTCGTTACGATGGCGGTTTCCAGTCGTTCAACGACGCGGTATCGCTGGCCATCGACATGGCAGGTGCGGCCTTTGAGCGTGACGGCAATCTCTCGGGCATCTCCACCGGCATCCACTCTCTGGATGGCCGCATGGGTGGTTTGCAGCGGTCCGACTTGATCGTGCTTGCCGGACGCCCGGGCATGGGCAAGACCTCCCTTGCCACCAACATCGCCTACAACATCGCGGCATCCTACGAGCAGGAAGTGCAGCCAGACGGGTCCTACAAGGCCAAGAATGGCGGCGTCGTCGGCTTCTACTCGCTCGAAATGTCGTCCGAACAGCTGGCAACGCGTATCATTTCCGAGCAGACCGAGGTTTCGTCCTCGAAAATTCGCCGTGGTGAAATCACCGAGGCCGATTTCGAAAAGCTGGTTGCATGCAGCCAGATGATGCAGAAGGTGCCGCTTTATATCGACCAGACCGGTGGTATCTCCATCGCCCAGCTCTCTGCCCGCGCCCGCCGCCTCAAGCGCCAGCGCGGCCTTGATTGCCTGGTGGTGGACTATATTCAGCTGATGACCGGTTCCGGCAAAGGCGGCGAAAACCGCGTGCAGGAAATAACCCAGATCACCACCGGCCTGAAGGCGCTGGGCAAGGAACTCAACGTTCCCATCATCGCGCTCTCACAGCTTTCTCGTCAGGTGGAAAGCCGTGAAGACAAGCGCCCGCAGCTCTCCGACCTTCGTGAATCCGGCTCCATCGAGCAGGACGCCGACGTGGTGCTGTTCGTGTTCCGCGAGGAGTATTACGTCAAGAACATGGAACCACGCGACATCTCGGACCCGAAATACGCCGAGTGGGAAGCCCTGTTCGACAAGGTCAAAGGCACGGCCGATGTCATCATCGCCAAGCAGCGCCACGGACCGACGGGCACGGTGAAGCTGGCCTTCCAGGCCGAGTTCACCCGCTTTGCGGACTTGGCCGATCCATCGTTTACGCAGTACGAAGAACATTGATTTCGATATGCCGCCCCGCGTTTCCAAGACGTGGGGCGGTGCCTTTTCAGGGGCTTGGCGGTCCCTGTTCACAATCCGATTCCGCCTGACGTCTGGCTGAGAAACATTGTGCATAGGCCAAATTTGGCCCACTCCGTCATGACCGTCTTGAACAAAAGTGATAGATCGTAGGCATCTTTCTCAGCGGTGCAGGATCATGACAGACGAGTTTGACTACAGCTTTTCCGAGACAGACGCATTCGACACCGCACCGCTTCGCGTGACGGTGGACCTTGGCGCGCTTGCCGATAACTGGCGTGATATGGCCCGGCGTTCTGGCAAGGCGCGAGCATCGGCAGTGGTCAAGGCGGATGCCTATGGCATGGGGATCGAGGATTGCGGCGCGACGCTTTATCATGCGGGTGCACGGGACTTCTTTGTCGCTACCGTTGCGGAGGGTGCGACGCTGCGCCCGCATGCGCCGGAAGCGCGTATCTTCGTGCTCTCCGGCATCTGGCCGGGGCAGGAGCACCAGGTCTTCGGCAATGATCTCGTGCCGGTCATCGCGTCCGAAGAACAGCTTTCTTTCTGGATGGGAACGTTGGCGGAGCGCGGAGACCACCCGTTTGCGCTTCACGTCGACACGGGTTTCAACCGGCTGGGCCTGCCGATGGAGGACGCGCTGTTTCTGGCCGATGACACGACGCGTCCAGCCAGTTTCGATCCCGTGCTCGTGCTCTCCCACCTCGCCTGCGCCGACACGCCATCATCACTGATGAACAAGGCACAGCTTGAATCATTCCGGCAGGTTAGCGCAGCTTTCGAAGGCATCGAATCAAGCCTTTCGGCCTCTGCCGGAATTTTCCTTGGACCAGACTACCACTTCGATCTTACCCGCCCCGGTATCGCACTTTACGGCGCAGAAGCGGTGAACGATATGGCGAACCCGATGCGCCCGGTCGCAAAGGCCGAAGCGCGGATCATCCAGATCCGTGATGCCGGTGAAGGCCAGACGGTGAGCTATGGAGGCACCTTCATTCTCAAGCGTGCCAGCCGATTGGCGATTGCATCCGTCGGATATGCAGATGGCTACCACCGCTCGCTCTCCGGTTCCGGCATTCCGCTGCGTGAAATGTGCTATGGCGGCGCTTACGGCTTCATCAACGGCTACGAAGTGCCAGTTGCGGGCCGCGTGACGATGGACCTCACCATTTTCGACGTCACGGACGTACCCGTAAATGCCATCCGTGCGGGCGATTACATCGAACTTTTCGGCCCCAACGTGCCGGTGGATGAGGTGGCGCGTGCGGCGGGAACTATCGGTTACGAAATGTTGACCGGCCTTGGATTGCGCTACGAGCGACAATATCTGATCGAAGACGAGTGAAGCTTTTCTTGCCTCTTGGAAAGCGCTGAAGACCTGTGCTATACGAGAACAAAAGGAGATCGAAATGACCGAAATCCATCTCAGCGAGCAGGATCGCAAGTTTATTGATGAGCAGGTGAAAGCGGGTGTGTACAGGGACGCCGACGCGGTGGTGCATGCAAGCTTGCGGTTGCTGAACAGCGATGAAGGCAGGAAGGCAGAACTTCAGCGTCTTATTCAGGTGGGGCTGGATGATGTCGCGGCCGGGCGCGTTCATCACTATGATTCGGAAGAGGATTTCCTCAAGGACATTCGCGCGTTATCTGCGCAGCAAAAAACGGGGACTGGTCATTAAAACGCGCAGCCCCGTTTGGACAACTGTGGCCAGGCTTGATGTTGCCCAGGATCACGCCTTCATTGCAGATCAGAATCTGGCCGCGGCTGATCGCCTCGCGAGAGACATTCGCAGAAAAGTTCATTCCATAGCTGAACTAGGGCTGACGGGTGTCTCCAAGGAAGACTTCGGGCCCGGCGTCCACAGCATCGCTTACCGCGAACGGCTGATATTCTTTCGCGTCGAAGACACCGAGCTTGTCATTCTTCGCGTCCTTCACGGCCATCAAGACATCTCCGATATAGACTTCAAGCAAGAAGAAAACTGACATTTATGGCCAAAGCCAAGACACAATTCATCTGCCAGAACTGCGGCACTGTTCACACCCGCTGGGCGGGTAAATGCGAAGGCTGTGGTGAGTGGAACACCATCGTCGAGGAAGACCCAATGGGTGGCATCGGCTCTGGTCCGGGCAAGACGCCCAAGAAGGGGCGGCCCGTTACGCTGACATCGCTGTCCGGTGAAATCGAAGAAGCACCGCGTATTCCAACCGGCATGAGCGAGCTGGATCGGGCAACCGGTGGCGGGTTTGTGCGTGGGTCTGCGGTGCTGATCGGTGGCGATCCGGGGATCGGTAAATCCACGCTGCTGATGCAAGCGGCGGCGGCATTGTCTCGGCGCGGACATCGCGTCGTCTATGTCTCGGGCGAAGAGGCGGTGGCGCAGGTGCGGCTGCGCGCCCAGCGTCTGGGTGCTGCCGATACCGATGTTTTGCTGGCCGCCGAAACCAATGTCGAGGACATTCTCGCCACGATTTCCGAGGGCAAGCGGCCTGATCTGATCATCATCGACTCCATCCAGACACTGTGGAGCGACACGGCTGATTCTGCGCCCGGAACGGTGACGCAGGTGCGCACCGGCGTTCAGGCCATGATCCGTTTTGCCAAGCAGACCGGGGCCACCATGGTTCTCGTAGGGCACGTCACCAAGGACGGGCAGATTGCCGGTCCGCGCGTGGTGGAACACATGGTCGATGCGGTGCTGTATTTCGAAGGTGATCGCGGCCATCATTATCGCATCCTGCGCACCGTCAAAAACCGCTTCGGCCCTACTGATGAAATTGGCGTTTTCGAAATGTCGGACAAGGGTCTGCGTGAGGTCTCCAACCCATCCGAACTATTCCTCGGCGAGCGCAACGAGAAATCACCCGGTGCCGCCGTCTTTGCGGGCATGGAAGGCACGCGGCCCGTGCTGGTGGAGGTGCAGGCTCTGGTCGCCCCGACATCGCTCGGCACACCGCGCCGCGCCGTCGTCGGCTGGGATTCGTCGCGGTTGGCCATGATTCTTGCCGTGCTGGAGGCTCATTGTGGCGTGAAGCTGGGCAGCCATGACGTTTACCTCAATGTCGCGGGCGGATATCGCATTTCGGAACCAGCGGCAGACATGGCAATTGCCTCTGCACTGGTTTCCTCGCTTGCCGGTCTTGCCCTGCCCGCCGATTGCGTCTATTTCGGCGAGGTCAGCCTGTCGGGCGCGGTCAGGCCGGTGTCGCATACGGGGCAACGGTTGAAAGAGGCTGAAAAACTTGGCTTTTCCACCGCATTTTTGCCTTCGGCTTCTGCTGAGTTGCCGAAGGGTGCCAAAGGGCGCTGGACCGAGATCGAAAGCCTACCGGACCTCGTCTCGCGTATCGCGGGATCTGGCAACCGGTTCAGACAGGTTGAGGAAGACTAAGATTGATCCTTTCGCTGGCTAAACGGCTAGTGTAAGAGGAACGAAAGTTGGCACAGTGGCGCTTCCATTCAGTGTCGCGACCTCCGGAGTTGGTAAATGCCCATTACGATTTTCGACGGCATCGTTATCGCCGTTGTCCTGTTCTCCGCTGTTCTCGCCATGGTGCGAGGGTTCTCGCGTGAAATCCTGTCCATCGCCAGCTGGGGCGGCTCGGTCGCAGCCGCTTATTATCTGTATCCGATGCTGTTGCCCTATGCGCGCAACTACACGGATGACGACAAGATCGCGATTGCCGGTTCTGCCGGTGTCATCTTCCTCGTCGCGCTCATCATCATTTCGTTCATAACGTCGCGCATTGCCGATTTCATCATCGACAGCCGCATCGGCGCTCTGGATCGCACCCTTGGCTTCCTGTTCGGTGCAGCACGCGGCATTCTTCTGCTGGTCGTCGCCGTTGCCTTCTGGAATTGGCTGGTCGATGTCAGAACGCAGCCGACATGGGTGACACAGGCAAAATCCAAGCCGTTCCTGGATGGCCTGGTGGCCAAGCTGGAAGCGGCCTTGCCGGATAATATCGAACCGCAAATCCGGGCGCGTATCCTCGGCAAACCAACCGAAGGCACCACGGAACAGACACCGGCGGACGATGCTCCGGCAGCAAACCCACCGACTACGACGAATTGACAACAGGCGCGTCTTGCAATGCATGCAAGGCGCGCTATTTGTGCTAGACATTCACTTCAAGCAGCAGACAGACCACACTGGTAGACAACACTTACCAGCGCGGTTTTTGTTTTTGGTACTTCAGCAAAGGCAAGCCAGATGAACGAGCCGCTTTCGCATTCCACCCTCAACGACATTCTCGATGGCGATACCTTGCATGAAGAGTGCGGCGTCTTCGGCGTTCTCGGACATCCGGATGCGGCGGCACTGACGGCGCTCGGTCTGCACGCCCTGCAACATCGCGGACAAGAAGCGGCGGGCATGGTGTCGTTCGATGGCAAGCGTTTCTATCAGGAACGCCATATGGGCCTCGTCGGCGATCATTACACAAACCCTGTCACGCTTGCCCGCCTGCCCGGGTCCATCTGCATCGGCCACACCCGCTACTCCACGACAGGCGAAGTGGCTTTGCGCAACGTGCAGCCACTGTTTGCCGAGTTGGAAGAGGGCGGCATCGCCATTGCCCATAACGGCAACTTCACCAACGGCTTGACGCTTCGCCGCCAGATCATAGCAACCGGTGCGATCTGTCAGTCTACCTCTGATACGGAAGTGGTCCTTCACCTCATCGCCCGCTCCCGTCATTCCTCCACGGCAGACCGCTTCATCGATGCGATCCGCCAGATGGAGGGCGGTTATTCGATGCTGGCCATGACGCGCACCAAGCTGATTGCGGCCCGCGACCCCACGGGCATCCGCCCGCTGGTCATGGGTGATCTGGATGGCAAGCCGATCTTCTGCTCGGAAACCTGTGCGCTCGATATCATCGGTGCAAAGTTCGTTCGCGATGTGGAAAATGGCGAAGTCATCATCTGCGAAATACAGCCGGACGGTTCTGTCACCATCGACGCGCGCAAGCCGGTCAAGCCGCAGCCAGAGCGCCTTTGCCTGTTCGAATATGTCTATTTCGCCCGTCCCGACTCTGTTGTCGGCGGCCGCAACGTTTATACGGCCCGCAAGAACATGGGCAGCATTCTCGCCAAGGAAGCGCCACTCGAGGCAGACGTCGTGGTGCCGGTGCCAGATGGTGGAACGCCTGCCGCACTCGGTTTTGCGCAGGAAAGCGGCATTCCGTTCGAATACGGCATCATCCGCAACCACTATGTCGGTCGTACCTTCATCGAGCCGACTCAGTCGATCCGTGCGCTGGGCGTGAAACTGAAGCACTCCGCCAACCGCGCCATGATCGAGGGCAAGCGCGTCGTTCTGGTGGATGATTCCATCGTGCGCGGCACGACATCGGTCAAGATCGTGCAGATGATCCGCGAGGCCGGTGCCAAGGAAGTCCACATCCGCGTTGCCAGCCCGATGATCTTCCACCCGGATTTCTACGGCATCGACACGCCTGACGCCGACAAGCTGCTGGCCAACCAGTATGCGGATGTCGAGGACATGGCGAAATTCATCGGCGTCGATTCGCTGGCGTTCCTCTCCATCAACGGGCTTTACCAGGCGGTTGGCGGTGTAGACCGCAACAATGCGCGCCCGCAATTCACCGACCACTATTTCACCGGTGAATACCCGACCCGCCTGCTCGACAAGAATGGCGAGTCCATGGGCAACAAGATTTCCATGCTGGCCAGCAACGGCTGACGGTTTACTTCCCTCATTCCTGTTGCTGTCACAGGAATCCAGCCACGGCGCGTCTGCGCCGTGAAAGGGCCTTTAGCGCGCAGGGACTTGAACGCACTGGATCCCTGTGACAAGCACAGGGATGAGGAAACATCGGCAACCGTTTGGAGAAGAGGCCGGATCACAAGGTCCGGCGGGGGATTTTAAAAGCATGACGACAGACCTTAAAGGCCGCATCGCGCTCGTCACCGGCGCTTCCCGTGGCATTGGCTATTTCACGGCGCTGGAACTGGCAAAAGCAGGCGCGCATGTCATTGCCTGCGCCCGCACGGTGGGTGGCCTTGAAGACCTGGATGATGCGATCAAGGCTGCCGGCGGCACGGCGACGCTGGTGCCTTTCGATCTGGCAGACATGAATGCCATCGATGCGCTGGGCGCTTCCATCAACGCGCGCTGGGGTAAGCTGGATATTCTCGTCGCCAATGCTGGTGTTCTCGGCGTCATCTCCCCTGTCGGCCACATCGAGGCGAAAGTGTTCGAAAAGGTGATGACCATCAACGTCACCGCCACTTGGCGGTTGATCCGTTCTGTGGAACCGCTGCTGCTGAAGTCCGATGCTGGCCGCGCCCTCATCCTGTCATCCGGCGCACCTCATTCCTGTCGCCCGTTCTGGGGTGCCTACTCCACCTCCAAGGCAGCCGTCGAAGCGCTGGCCCGTACCTGGGCGGCGGAGACGGAAACGACCGCGTTGCGCGTCAACAGCATCAATCCGGGTGCCACTCGCACCGCCATGCGCGCGCAGGCCATGCCTGGTGAAGACCCGGATACCCTGCCCCACCCATCGGAGATCGCTGCTGTTCTCCTGCCGCTGGCATCACCAGAGGTGACTGAAACCGGCAAGATTTACGTTGTCAGGGACCGTAAATTCGTGAGCTACCGCGCGCCGGAGTGAAGCTGCCGATTGGTGCGACGCCAAGCACCAATCGCTCTTGACCAAATCCGCTTGCCGTTTCATAAGGCAAGCAATGAAAACGATGATCTGCTGCTGTTGCTGAGTTAAATTTTGCTGGTCTCACACCCCGCCAGATCGTTTTCGTCTCCCGAAAGGTCAAAAGCAGACAAACGTTCCGGCTGGGGAAACTGATTGCCCTTGAGGAAGAGCCATGTCCTTGCGCCTGAAACTCCACAACACACTGACCCGCGAAAAGGCTGAGTTCCAGCCGATCGATACCGATAATGTCCGCATCTATGTCTGCGGCCCGACGGTGTATGACTTTGCCCATATCGGCAATGCGCGGCCTGTCATCGTGTTCGACGTTCTCTATCGTCTGCTGCGCCATGCCTATGGCGATGCGCATGTTACCTATGCCCGCAACATCACCGATGTCGATGACAAGATCAACGCCCGGGCGCTGCGTGACTACCCGAACCTGCCGCTGAACGACGCCATCCACGCGGTGACGGAAAAGACGGCGCAGCAGTTCCATGACGACGTCGCCATGCTCGGTTGCCTTGAGCCTACCGTCGAGCCGCGGGCCACCGACAACATTCCGCAGATGATCGAGATCATCGAGAAGCTGATCGCACGCGGCCATGCCTATGTCGCCAGCGGTGAAGTGCTGTTCGATACGAAATCCATGAGCGATTACGGCCAGCTTTCCAAGCGTCCGCTGGATGAGCAACAGGCTGGCGCGCGTGTCGCCGTGGAAGTTCACAAGAAAAGCCCCGGTGATTTCGTGTTGTGGAAGTTGTCCAGCCACAATGAACCCGGCTGGGAGAGCCCGTGGGGTCGCGGTCGTCCGGGCTGGCATATCGAATGCTCGGCTATGGCGGGGCGTTATGTCGGCGAGGTCTTCGATATTCACGGCGGCGGGCTGGACCTGATCTTCCCCCACCACGAAAACGAGATCGCCCAGTCCCGTTGCGCCCACGGCACGCATGTTATGGCCAATGTCTGGATGCACAACGGCTTCGTGCAGGTCGAAGGCCGCAAGATGTCGAAATCCGACGGCAACTTCATCACCATTTACGAACTGCTGCACACGGAAAAATTCGGCGGCCGCCAATGGCCGGGCGAAGTTCTGCGTCTAGCGATGCTGATGACGCATTACCGCGAGCCGATCGATTTTTCGGTGAAGCGGTTGGAGGAAGCCGAACGCCTGCTGGCCAAGTGGCCTGCCGCCGATGTTGGTGATGCCGAGCCGGATCAGGCCGTGCTGGATGCGCTGGCGGACGACCTCAATACGGTGGCTGCGGTGCAGGCTCTGCATGCGCTTGCCCAAGCCGCCAATGCCGACCCGGAAAAGCTGACGGCCTTCGCTGCCAGTGCAGCATTGCTAGGTGTTTTGCCGAAAAAGGCAGAGGTGGATGGGGCCATTGCCGACGCCATCGACTCGCTTGTCGCGATGCGGTTGGAGATGCTGAAGGCAAAGAATTTCGCGGAGGCGGATCGGATTAGGGACGAGCTTTCGGCAAAGGGCATTCAGTTAAAGGATGGCAAGGACAACGGTGAGCGGGTGACGACTTGGGAGATCAAGCGGTAGGTAGTTCCGACGAGGGGTCTGAGGTTGCCGCTTACCCCCCTCTGCCCTGCCGGGCATCTCCCCCACAGGTGGGGAGATCGACTCGCGGCGACCTTTCGGCCACCTCTCGCGTCGAGAGTGAAATGGTGTCAGAGCGCCCAGCCGATCTCCCTCCTTGTGGGGGAGATGTCCGGCAGGACAGAGGGGGGCGAGCCACACCCTCAAGCCTACAATGAAGCTGACGCAACCATTGCTATAATCGGCTTGCGATTTTTTGCTCATTGAACCAATCTTCGGCTGAAACCAAAGCCGCGAGCCAACCATGCCCCATGCAGACGTGAAACCGCAGCATCGCGCATACGCGCGGCAAATGCGAAAAGCGATGACCGACGCTGAGCTTAAACTTTGGAATGCTATTCGGGCGCACCGTTTGGAAGGGATGAGTTTCCGGCGGCAAATGCCAGTTGCAGGATATATCGTTGATTTCGCCTGCTCAGATCATCGCCTCATTATCGAAATAGATGGCTCCCAACATACGCAGGATGCGGCCATTATGTACGATGATGAAAGAACCGCCCGACTTCAAAACGATGGCTGGACCGTCATCCGTTTCTGGAACCACGACATCCTGAGCGACATCGACAATGTCTGTCTCCACATCATCAGAACGATCGGGGAGGACCGACCATGACAACTCACACCGGCGGATGCCAATGCGGTGCCATCCGTTTTCGCGTCGAGGGCGACCTGAAAGACAGTTCCATCTGCCATTGCCGCATGTGCCAGAAGGCGTTCGGCGCTTACTATGCCCCGCTGGTTTCCGTGCGTGGCACAGACTTCACATGGACGCGGGGAGAGCCGAAGCGGTTTCGGTCTTCCAGTGTGGTGAGCCGTGGGTTTTGTGGCGATTGCGGCACGCCGCTGACCTATGAGGCACCGGATGGTGTGGCGGTTGCGGCTGGGGCGTTCGATGAGCCCTCGGCTTTTCCGCCGTCGATGCAGTGGGGTGTCGAGCGGAAGATCGGGTTTGTGGATAGCCTCCACACCCTGCCAGCCGTGCCGACGGAAGATGACTTGACGTCGGTGGACTATCTGGCTGATCTGACATCCTATCAGCATCCAGATCACGACACGCAGGCATGGCCACAGGAGAAGAACACATGAGTGATGCGGGTTATTCCGGCGGTTGCCAGTGCGGCGCGGTGCGGTTTCATGCGGGCAAGATTGGCCGCCCTTCGATTTGCCATTGCCGCATGTGCCAGAAACAGTTCGGCAATTTCTTCGGCGCGCTCGTGACAGCCGATCAGGCGCATCTGACATGGACGCGCGGGCAGCCCAGCCTATTCCGCTCATCTGCGAAAATCCATCGCGGTTTTTGCAACAAATGCGGCACGCCGCTGACCTATCATCACCCCGGCGGCGTGGAGATCGCCATCGGCGCTTTCGATCATCCGCAGGAGATCGAGCCACAGGTGCAGGTCAACGTGCATATGCAGATGCCGTGGATCAAGACGCTGTTCGACAAGCCACATGCACAGCAAAGTCTGGATGAAAGCATGATGGTGTCTTACCAGCACCCGGACCATGATACCGAGGTTTGGCCGCCTGAAGACAGTGTGAATTGAGGACGACAGAATGAGTGACACCTTGTGCAGCTTTTATCCAGAGATCGAGCCCTTCGAAACCGGCATGCTGGATGTGGGTGATGGCCATGTGATCTACTGGGAGCGCGTCGGCACCAAGGGCGGCAAGCCTGCCGTTTTTCTACATGGCGGCCCCGGCGGCGGTGTTACGCCGACCCACCGTCGCGTGTTCGATCCTGCGCTTTACGACGTGATCCTGTTCGACCAGCGCGGCTGTGGGCGCTCCACACCGCATGCGTCTCTGGAAGCCAATACCACATGGCATCTGGTGGCGGATATGGAGAAGCTGCGGGAAAAATTCAGCTTTCAGACATGGCAGGTGTTTGGCGGTTCATGGGGCTCGACGCTGGCGCTGGCCTATGCGCAAACCCACCCGCAGCGTGTCAGTGAACTCGTTCTGCGCGGCATCTACACGCTGACCAAGCCGGAGCTTGACTGGTACTACCAGTTCGGCGTTTCCGAAATGTACCCGGACCGCTGGGAAACCTTCATCGCGCCCATTCCGCAAGCCGAGCGCCACGAGACGATGGTGGCCTATAACCGTTATCTGACCGGCACCGACGAGACGAAAAAGCTGGAATGCGCCAAAGCCTGGAGCCAGTGGGAAGGTGCGACGATCGCCCTCGTGACCGATCAAAGCCGTGTCGATGATTTTGGCGAAGAGCAATATGCCATCGCCTTTGCACGCATCGAAACCCATTATTTCGTAAATGCGGGCTGGTTCGAAGAGGGCCAGTTGCTGCGCGATGCTTATAAACTCAAGGACATCCCCGGCGTCATCGTCCATGGGCGCTATGACATGCCCTGCCCGCTGAAATATGCCTGGCAGCTTTCCAAGGCGTGGCCGAAGGCTGATCTGCACATCGTGGAAGCCGCAGGCCATGCGCTCAGCGAACCCGGTATTCTCGATCAGCTTATTCGCGCCACGGACCGGTTCGCGGGCAAGTAATGCCAATATTTACAACGTCGTAGCTGCGCCGCCTGATATTTCGATTCAGGCGGCGTATCCATTTTTTCAGCAGATGAAGCTCTTTTCATCAGATCCTTCACGCAAATGAATTGGTATATAACGTGAAAGAGGAATAGGCCGGTGCTTTCCTATTCAATTGGCGGCTCCCATGGCAATGAACCAGACAATTCCCGCACCGCAATCGGGCGATAGCGCCCGTGGGTTTGCATATGCCTTCGTTGCCTACATCCTGTGGGGCTTTCTGCCGTTCTACATGAAGGCGGTGGCGCATGTTTCGCCGCTCGAGGTCATCGCGCACCGCGTCATCTGGTCCGTACCGATTGCCGCCGCCGTGCTGATTGTGCTGGGGCGCACGGCCGAAATCAAAAAGGCGCTGACCACGCCGCGTATGCTGGCCATGGCTTGCCTGACGGCAACCATCATCAGCATCAATTGGGGCGTTTATATCTGGGCCATCGGCACCGGACGCGCGCTCGATGCGGCGCTGGGTTACTTCATCAACCCGCTGTTCAGCATTTTCCTGGGCGCTGTGCTTTTGAAGGAAAGGCTGAGCCGTGTGCAGATGGTCGCAATCGCGCTATCCGCATCCGCCGTCGCCTTGCTGACATGGCACGCTGGCAGCCTGCCTTGGGTTTCCGTGGCGCTGACCGCATCCTGGGGCTTTTACGCCTTTTTCCGCAAGACACTGCCAATCGGGCCGACACAAGGCTTTCTGCTGGAGGTATTGCTGCTGACCCCGCCGGCCATTGCCTTCATCGCCTATCTCATGAGCACCGGTCAGGCACATTTCATGGCGGGGACACCGGCGGATACGTGGTTGCTGATTGCCAGCGGCATCGTCACCGCAACACCGCTGATCTTCTATGGCAATGGCGCGAAACTGCTGAAGCTCTCTACCATCGGCATCATGCAGTACATCGCCCCGTCGATGATCTTCATCATCGCCATTTTCGTCTTTCACGAGCCGTTCGACACGGTTCGCCTCATCGCCTTCATCATGATCTGGTCGGCACTGGTGATCTACACCGTGCCGGGCCTGATCCGTGGGAAGGCCGCAAAGTAAGCGTCAGATCTCACAGCTGAGAGATGACCGACTGATCGCCTTCCGGGTTCTGCTGGGCCTGGGCGCGTTCTATGATGGCGGGAACGATGTTTTGTGTGTCGTCGATCACCAACGGGTTCAGCAGATGGGCGCGGTGGATGAAGCCTTGATCGCGCATATGGCGGATCAGTTCCAGCATCGGGTCCCAGAAACCGTTGATATTGGCGAACACCATCGGCTTGGCGTGGCGGCCGAGCTGCGCCCAGGTCATGATCTCGACGATCTCTTCCAATGTGCCGATGCCGCCGGGCAAGGTGACGAAGGCATCGGAGCGCTCGAACATCATATGCTTGCGCTCATGCATGTCCTTAGTGATGATCAATTCGTTCAATTGTCCGAGAGAATGGCGTGTGGCCTCCATATCGACCAGAAATTCCGGTATGATGCCGGTGACTTCGCCGCCGCTGGACAGGACGCCGCTTGCGACGGCACCCATTATGCCTTTCGTGCCGCCGCCATAAACGAGGCGAATGCCGTTTTCGGCAATGGATTTTCCGAGAAGGCGTCCCGCTTCCATGTAGGCCGGATCACGCCCGGGCTGGGAACCGCAATAAACGCAGATGGATCGAATCGGTGTATTTTCTTCAGTCATGGCACGAAGGAACTATGGGGCAGCCGATCCGTCAAGAAAATTTGGGGACTGACAGCCCGGAAACACAGCTTTTGCAGGGGGTGCCGCTTGTGCGAGCACGACTTAGACGCTAGCTATCGCAACGTAAAGACAAGAACGTTACCCGGAGATAGACAATGAACAATAAAAGGGCCGGACTGCTGGCGCTTATCGTGCTGGGCGTCGCGACGCTGCTCATGGTCTTCTTCGTTCTTCCACGCATGTCCAGCGACGACAAGCCGATTGGTGATGTGATCAATCAGGCGGGCAACGACGTAAAGAACAGTGTGGAAATGGGTGGCGAAAAGGCAGGCGATCTCTTGTCGGATGCCGCCAAGGACACAGAAAACGTCGCCGAAAAGGTCGGTCGCCTGGCGGAATCGGCAAACCAGTCCATCAAGGATATGACCGGTCGCTTCGCGGACAACAAGGTGCCTTCCAATGAAGAATTTGCCGCTGCCCGCAAGAGGGTCGAGGACTCGCTGAAGGAACTCGACAATGTCGCTATTCCCGAATCTCTGGATGAGACCACCTCGCGGCTGATCACGACGGCGCGCACTGCGGCCGAAAGAACAATCGCCTTCCTGCGTGGCCTGCCTGCAGATGCATCCGCCGCTGCCGCTCAGGTCCGTCGTCTCGGTGGCGTCTTCGCTGGCACCGATGATGGCGCACCGGTTCCGGAAAAGCCCGCGACCGCTCCCACGCCTGCGTCTCCCGCTGCTGCCCCGGCTTCGGCCCCAGCAGACGCGGCAAAGGTGCCAACCTTCGATGTCCTTCGTGTCGAGCCAAATGGCTCCGCCGTCATCGCTGGCAAGGCCGTGCCCGGCTCCAAGCTCGAAATCGTCAATAACGGTCAGGTGATTGCGCAGACGAAGGTCGAAGGAAGCGGTGATTTCGTTGCTGTCCTCGACAACCCGCTCAAGCCCGGTGACCACGAAATCATTCTTCGCTCCACCGGCACGGATGGCAATGCGGTGCAGTCTCAGGAGACCGCTACGGTTTCCGTACCTGCGCAGAAAAACGGTGAGCTTCTTGCCATGGTAACGACACCCGGCAAGGCAAGCCGCCTGATGAGCGTACCGGAAGGCGCGCCCGCTACAGACACTGCGCAGACCACGCCTCCAGCGACAGCGGCGCCTGCACAGCCACAAACGGCACCTGCCACACCGGCGCAAAATGGCACAACGACGGCGTCGCCAAGCCAGACGCCTGCGGCCACGCCATCTGAAACGCCGACCATTCGTGTTCTGGCTGTCGAATTCGAAGGTTCCAAAATCTTCGTTGCGGGCTCCGCACCTGCCGGTGCAGCCGTGCGGGTTCTTGTGGACGACAAGCAGATCGGTAACGGCAAGGCCGAAGCGTCCGGCAGTTTCGTGATCGAGGGCGATGTCGATCTTTCGGTCGGCAATCACATCGTGACGGCAGAAGCTCTGGATGCGGCTGGCAACGTCACCGTTCGCGTGCGGGTTCCGTTTGCGCGTCCAGAGACAGATCAGGCAACCGTTGCCATGCAACAGACACCGGCACAGCCATCTGCCCCTGCAAATGGCACCGCTGCACAAACGCCTGATGTGGTCAGCGATCGCTCGGCCTTCGAAGCATTGCGCATCGATGTGACCAAAGCATTCTCCATTCTTTCAGGGCTCTACAAGGACGGTAACACGCCTGCTCTGGAAGAGGTTGCCGCTGCAAAATCTGCGACCGCAATTGCTCTGCGCTCCTTGTCCGAGTTCCGTACTGCCGCAACCACGGATACGGCGTTTACGACTTTCGCCGGTGACATTGCCGCCAAGGCGCGTGCGCTGTTCACGATCATCGACGGATTGCCGAACAATGTTGCAGCGGTTGGCAAGCAGATTGCCGGATTGACGGATCGCTTCGCAGAACTGAATGCGCCAGCACCTGCTTCTGCCGATGCCCCTTCCGCTCAGGCTCAGGCTCCGGCACCAACGACGGGTCCGAAGACATTCGAACAGGCACCGCTTGCCCATAGCGATAGCGCCGTGATCATTCGTCGCGGCGATACGCTGTGGCAGATTTCGCGCCGCGTTTATGGTCAGGGCGTTCGTTACACAACGATCTATCTCGCCAATCAGGACCAGATCAAAAACCCTGACCTCATCGAGCCGGGCCAGATTTTCGGTGTTCCCGAGAGTGCCTTGCCGAATGCGGAAGAACTTCACCGCAAGCGCATGATGGGTCGCTGATCTCGGCGCCGCCAGGCATTGCAATCGTGTGATGTCACCCTTATTTAGCGTCAAGACGGCGGTCCGGATCAGCGGGTCGCCGTTTTGCTGTCTGCACTCTGGCAGACGCCGGAGCATGATATGACCGACCAGAAAAAGACGATTTCAGCGGATGCGGGCAACCCGCTGCAGACCATCATCAACCTGTGGCCCTATATGTGGCCGCAAGGCAGGCCGGACCTGAAGATGCGCGTGGTTTGGGCAACCTTCTTTCTCATCCTCGCCAAGTTCGTGCTGATCTCTGTTCCCTACTTCTTCAAATGGGCGACGGATGCGCTGAACGGCAAGCTGGATATGGCGGGTCTCTTGCCCGTTTTCCTGCTGGGCGCCGTGGTGCTGGTCATCGCCTATAATCTGACGCGCCTTGTCCAGATCGGTTTGAACCAGTTGCGCGACGCACTGTTTGCCAGCGTCGGCCAGCATGCGGTTCGCCAGCTTGCCTACAAGACATTCGTGCATATGCACCGGCTGTCGCTGCGCTTCCATCTGGAGCGCAAGACGGGCGGCCTTTCGCGCGTCATCGAACGTGGCACGAAGGGCATCGAAACCATCGTCCGCTTCACCATTCTCAACACCGCGCCGACGTTTATCGAGTTTCTGCTGACGGCCGTCATCTTCTGGCTGTCCTACGGCTTCTGGTATGTGGCGGTCACGGTCATCACCGTGTGGGCCTATATCTGGTTTACGGTCAGGGCCAGCAACTGGCGCATCGGTATTCGCCGCTCCATGAACGACAGCGACACCGACGCCAACACCAAGGCGATCGATTCTCTGCTGAACTTCGAAACGGTCAAATATTTCGGCAACGAGCAGATGGAAGCCAATCGTTTCGATGCCTCCATGGCGAAATACGAGAAGTCGGCCACCGCCATTTGGACGTCACTCGGCTGGCTCAACTTCGGCCAGGGCGTGATTTTCGGCATCGGCTCGACTGTGATGATGGTCATGTCGGCAATGGCGGTGCAGCGCGGCGAACAGAGCATCGGCGATTTCGTTTTCATCAATGCGCTGCTGCTACAGCTTTCCGTGCCGCTCAACTTCATCGGCTTCGTCTACCGCGAAATCCGCCAAGGACTGACCGATATCGAAGAGATGTTCGATCTGCTGGAAGTTCAGGCGGAAGTGGTGGATGCGCCGGATGCGACGGAATTGCAGATCGGCACCGGTGCGCTCTGTTTTCGCGATGTACGCTTTGCCTATGACCCGGAACGTCCGATTCTCAAGGGTATTTCCTTCGATGTTCCCGCAGGCAAAACGGTCGCCATCGTCGGGCCGTCGGGTGCCGGAAAGTCGACGCTATCGCGTCTGCTTTACCGCTTTTACGATATTCAGGATGGCTCGATCACCATTGACGGTCAGGATATTCGCGGCGTGACGCAGAAAAGCCTGCGCTCTGTCATCGGCATGGTTCCGCAGGATACGGTGCTTTTCAACGATACGCTGGCCTACAATATCCGTTACGGACGACCGGATGCGACTGAGGCTGAGGTCTTTGCGGCGGCGAATGCGGCGCAAATCAGCGGTTTCATCAGCAAGCTCCCGCATGGCTACCAGACCATGGTGGGTGAGCGCGGCCTGAAGCTTTCCGGTGGAGAGAAACAGCGCGTTGCCATCGCCCGCACGATTTTGAAAGCACCGCCCATTCTCATTCTCGATGAGGCGACCTCGGCGCTGGATACGCATACGGAACAGGAAATCCAGAGCGCGCTGGATGTGGTGTCGAAAAACCGCACCACCCTCGTCATCGCCCACCGCTTGTCGACCGTTATCGGCGCGGACGAGATCATCGTTTTGAAGGATGGAATGATTGCCGAGCGTGGCACCCACGTGTCCCTCATTGCCTCCGGCGGGCTCTACGCCTCCATGTGGAGCCGCCAGCGCGAAGCCATTCAGGCCGAGGAACGGCTGCGCGAAGTGCGTGAGAAAGACGATCTGGGTGTTGTAGACCGTGGAGAACCCGCGCATTGAGCGGTATAACCCGTTGCGCGCAAGCGGAACACATTGCCCGTGACACGGTTTGCCTGTAGTCACCTATGCGTGTTTTATCGCGTTAGAACATGTATATCGGCGTCAAACAATTATATATGCAGCGATAACCAATTCGGAGAAGAAAGATCAATGAACCTGTTCGACACCATTCGTAACACCATCGTGCCGATCCATAAGGAAGGTTATGTTTTCGTCGCCGCCTTCTTCATCGCATCGCTGGTGCTTGGCTGGATAGCCGAACCGCTTTTCTGGGTCGGCCTCGTTCTCACCCTCTGGTGCGCCTACTTCTTTCGCGATCCGGAACGCGTAACGCCGCAGGATGACGATCTGATCATCAGCCCTGCCGACGGCAAGGTCTCTGCCGTGATGACAGTCGTTCCACCGCTGGAGCTGGAACTGGGCAAAGAACCGATGGTTCGCATCTCCGTTTTCATGAACGTCTTCAACTGCCACGTAAACCGCGCACCAGTGCGCGGCCGCATCATCAACGTTGCCTATCGCCCCGGCCTGTTCCTCAATGCCGAAGTCGACAAGGCATCGGAAGACAATGAGCGCAACGGCCTCGTCATCGAGACCGCACATGGCAAGGTCGGCGTCGTGCAGATCGCCGGCATGGTCGCCCGCCGCATCGTTTGCTGGGTCAAGCCGAACGAACCGGTCGATGCCGGTGAACGCTTCGGGCTCATCCGCTTCGGTTCGCGCCTCGACATCTTCCTGCCGGAAGGTTTCCAGCCACGCGTCTCCATCGGCCAGACAGCCATTGCCGGTGAAACCGTTCTGGCGGAATTCGGCTCGGCCAAGGGGCCGCTCGTCAGCCGTCGCGGCTGATAGAACGACAGGGAGGCAAGTACCATGGAAACGCCGACGTCTGAACCAAGCATCAACGGCAAGCCAGAGATTGACACGGATGGCGGACGCGGGCCGCGTTTGCGGGAAATCCCACTCCGTCTAGTCATTCCCAATCTCGTCACAGTTCTTGCCATTTGCGCAGGTCTGAGCGGCGTTCGGCTGGCCTTTGAAGGCCGGTTCGAACTGGCGGTGGCCATGGTTCTACTCGCGGCGTTTCTGGATGGTGTCGATGGCCGCCTGGCGCGCATGATGAAGGCGACGTCCAAGTTTGGCGCGCAGATGGATTCGCTGGCTGACATCGTCAATTTCGGCGTCGCCCCTGCCCTTGTCGTTTATGCCTATCTGCTGGATCAGGCGCGTTCGCTGGGCTGGATTGCCGCCCTCATCTACGTCATCGCGGCGGGTCTTCGTCTGGCGCGGTTCAACGTCATGATCGAGCGTGAAGTCAAAGCACCCTGGCAGAACGAATTCTTCGTCGGCGTACCAGCGCCGATGGGCGCGATGCTGGTGCTTCTGCCCGTCTATCTCGGCTTCATCGGCGTCGAAGCCGGCAAGACATTCGCTTACATCTCCGCTGCTTACACGGTATTGATCGCTTACTTCCTCATCAGCCGTCTGCCGGTCTGGTCCGGCAAATCCGAAAGCCGCATTCGCCGCGATCTGGTGCTGCCCGCCATCCTCATCGTCGTGCTGTACGTCGCGCTCTTGATGAGCTTCACATGGGAAGTGCTGGTTCTTACGGTTCTCGCCTATCTGATATTCTTGCCGTTCAGCGCTCGCCTCTGGCACAAACGCTTCGGCACCTTGACGATCGAGGATGTTCATGACGATCACGGCGGCGGCATGGACCGAGGTCTCTAGCTCGCTCGGACAACCGCCAGCTTCATTGCGGCGGTATAATGTCTGTGGGTGAACACGAAATGTCGCAGTCTGCAATTTTCAATTGATTAAAATTGCCTCGAATTCGTCACGATTTCCTTCGAGAGAGGTTATCAGCAACGCAGTCAGATCGACGCGTTCAAGGGGAACTTCGGAGACTGACATGAGCGAGACGAAAAACACCGAATCGGCGGCAAAGCCTGATCTTAACAGCCACTACAGACCACTTGGTCTAAAGGCCGTAGCAGCCGCTGCGATGATGCTGACACGCAAGCCGAAAGAGCCAAAGGCGGCCTGATCTTCAGCGGTATTCGCTCATAAACTGACCAGAACTGGCACCCTTCGAGGTGCCATTTTTATTGGCCCTTCACACAGCCGTGAACTCGATATGTGCTATTTTATCGTACAAAATTGGGCTCTTCACGAAAAAGTAAAACAGACTAAATACATATTAAATTTTACAAATCGCGACGCCTTTTCGGATGATTGTTTCTGCACTGTTTGCTGCAACTGAGCTTTTCAGCCTAACGAAAACAATGACTCCGCAATTCGTTTTCGGAAGTTGAGACCAGGTCATGCAGGATAAAATTCTTCTCATCGAAGATTCCGTTGCTCTATCCATCTTGCTCAAAAACAAATTGGCAGACGATACTGCAGCGGAGGTTTTTCACTGCGAGAGCCTGAAGGAAGCCTCCGGCCTGCTGACGCAGCACAATTTCACCCTGGCGTTGACCGGGCTGACAGTTGCCGATGCGCCAAACGGTGAAATCCTAAATTTGCTGGAGAAACATAAAGTCCCCACCATCGTCTTCACGGCGACCGTGGATGAAAGAGCGCGGCAGCATTATGCCGAAAAGAAAATCATCGACTATATCGTCAAGGATGGACGCCGTACGGTGGATACGGTGGTCAAAACCGTCGAGCGGATTTTGACCAACCGTCAGTTTTCTATTCTCGTCGTCGATGACGCCAAAGCTGCGAGATCAAGTCTCGTGGAAATTTTGACGCGGCAGAATTTCAGCGTGCGCGAAGCCTATTCGGGCGCACAGGCGCTGGACATCTTATCCGGCGATTCCTCGGTCCAACTGGTGATTACCGATTACTACATGCCTGACATGGACGGCTATGAGCTGACGCGCCTCATTCGTGCAAAACGTTCATCCGAGGATATTCGGATCATTGGCGTTTCGTCTTCCACAGACCGGATGCTGTCCGCACACTTTCTCAAGGCTGGCGCATCGGACTTCATTTACAGGCCCTTCGTACCCGAGGAGTTGCAATGTCGCATCGACAACAATGTCGAAACCTTGAAGCAATTGATGCGGCTGCGTGAACTTGCGGAAAAGGACCACCTGACCGGCCTGCCCAACCGGCGCTCGTTCTTCGAGCAAGCGGATGTCCTTCTCGACGCATTGAAAAACAGTGACCGGACAATCAAAAGCGGCGCAGTCGCTATTCTGGATATCGATCACTTCAAGCAGATCAATGATACATTTGGCCATAATGCCGGTGATAAGGCGCTGAAGAAACTCTCGCAGCTGCTCTCCAGCTTCTGCGGGCCGCAAGACCATATCGTCGCCCGCATCGGCGGCGAGGAATTTGCGATCTTCCTCAAAGGACTGGACGGCGAGAAGGCGCATGCTTTTTGTGAGCGCCTGCGTATGGAAGTCGAGAGCAACGGCAAGGCTTTGAGCGGTACTGATATTGCGCTCACGATCTCCGTGGGCGTGGTGGAGGTCGAAACGGGCGGCTCCATCGACCACCAACTGACGGCAGCGGACCAGTTGCTTTACGTCGCAAAAGCCAATGGACGAAACCAGGTTTATTCCGACGTCACCATTCGCAGCGAAATGCGCGAAATCGACCGGCGATAACGGCTTTCTCGCTCAGAACAACGACATTTGCGCATCGTCTCTGGGTGCTTGTTTTGGTGCGGGAGCCAGCACTTCCGCCACCGGCTCAAGCAAATCCGCACCTGTATTGGCGACCTTGTTGACTTTATCAGACACCGGGATCATTTCGAAGAAGTCCTCGTCGGTCGCCCTCATCAGATCAACAATATCGCGCGGCTCCTGCGTTTTGCAATCCAGCCACCGGCTGAAGTCCTCGGGTGAGATCACCACCGGCATCCGGTCATGAATGCGCGCGATGGAGCGGTTTGCGGATGTCGTGAGGATTGCGCCAGTATCCACCTCCGAACCATCGGCAGAGGACCACGTCTCCATCAACCCGGCGAAGGCAACGATACCACCCTTTTTGGGCTTGATGTAAAAGGCCTGCGGCTTTCCACCCTCTTCCTTCGCCGGTCTGCGCCACTCGTAAAATCCCGTGGCGGGAATGAGAACGCGCCGGTGGCGCATGGCGGCGCGAAATGACGCCTTGCCGATGGCCGTTTCGGAGCGGGCGTTGATCAGCAGCGGAAATTCCTTGGGGTCTTTCACCCAACCGGGCATGAAGCCCCAGCGCACCAGCATGGCCTGCCGGTTCGGCAGATTGCTGCCCGGTTCAGGCTGCGTGCCTTCGACCACGATGAGAATGGGCTGGGTCGGCGCGATGTTGAACCGCGCCGGAAAATCCTCCAGCCCGATCAAATCCAGATAGTCCGCTACCTCTTCCGGCGAAGCATTCAAGACAAACCGCCCGCACATGACTTAGCCTCTCGGTCCAAAAAGAATGAGCGATGCACCCGCCAGACAAACAACGCCGCCCGCCACATCCCAACGATCCGGCACATGTCCTTCCACACTCCACAGCCAGATCAATGAGGCAACAATATAGATGCCCCCATAAGCCGCATAGGCCCTGCCCGCCGCCTCTGTCGGTACCAGCGTCAGCAACCACGCAAAAGCTGCGAGCGAAATCATCCCTGGCAAAATCCACCCGCCCGATTTTTCCATGCGCAGCCACACCCAGAACGCAAAACATCCGGCGATCTCGGCAAGCGCTGCGGCAGCGTAGATAAGGTAGAGTTTCATTCCGTTTTCCAGCCAAACGACGGTGTGGAATTTTCGATTCCTTTGGCGCATCATATCGAAAGCAATCCGATATTGAATGCCGCGTCTTAACGATCATCACTTATTGGAACTGGTGCCATGACCCTTACGCTCTACCTTCATCCGCTCTCATCCTTCTGCCACAAGGCTCTTGTTGCGCTTTACGAAAACGAGACGCCTTTTGAAGCAGTTATGGTCAATTTTGGCGATTCAGAATCAAGAGAGGCGCTGTTTTCGCGCTGGCCGATCGGCAAAATTCCCGTGCTGCATGATAGTGTGACCGGCATGGATATTCCGGAAACCAGCATCATGATCGAATATGTGCAGCAGCACTATCCGGGTGCGGTGCGGCTGTTGCCCGTGGATGCGGAGCAGGCGTTGCAAGTGCGGCTGTGGGACCGCTTCTTCGATCTCTATGTCCATATGCCGATGCAAAGGATCGTCGGGGAGCGGCTGCGTCTGGCCGATTGCCTCGATCCGCATGGCGTTTCGGAAGCCTTTGCGATGCTGGACAAGGCCTATGCCGTTCTTGAAAAGCACATGGCAGGACGGCTGTGGGCGGGCGCGGATCATTTCTCCATGGCGGATTGCGCGGCATCGCCTGCCCTGTTCTACGCGTCGATCCTTCATCCGTTCAAAGATGACATGCCGAACACCGCCGCCTATTTCGAGCGACTGATGGAGCGCCCTTCAGTCAAGCGCACGATTGCCGAGGCGCGGCCCTATTTTCAGTATTTTCCCTACAACGAGAAGATGCCGCCACGTTTCCTGCAAGGTTGAGCGCATAATGGGATGCATAACCTTATAAGGACACTGCATGCCCATGCCCCAACCTGCCTCTTCCGCAATCGTCCGACGTGGTGACCGTGTGCTGCTCGTGCGGCGCATCAACCCGCCATCACAAGATATGTTCGCCTTTCCCGGCGGTCGCGGCGAGCCCGGAGAAACACCAGACGTGACGGCGCTGCGCGAACTGGAGGAGGAAACCGGCATCATCGCCCGTCATCCACAGCTTTTCGCGACCTATGATCTGCCGAGCCATGACGCCGACGGACATTTGACGAGCCATTTCTTCCTTTCGGTCTACACTGTGGAAGCGGATGCCGAAGCCGCTGTGCTGGCGGCGGATGATGCTGCGGATGCGGGCTGGTACACGCTGGAGGAAATCCGCAGCCTGCCCGCGCCTGACAGCGTTGTGGAATGCGCTGAACGTTTGCTGGGCCAGTTGCAATGCTGAGCAGAATCGCGGCTAGTTGTGCACACGTTGTCAAAACGACATGTCGGGTAATGCGTAAACTGATGAAACCACGGATTTTGCTCTCACTGCTTTTGGGTCTCGGCATGGCCTTGCCGATGACATCGCAGGTTGGTGCGCAGCCGTCGGTAAAATCCGTTGCACCACCGCCTGCCAACAAGCCTGCCCCTTACGATAACCAGATGGCGCGGCTGTCTGAAATACTGGGTGCGGTGCAATATCTGCGCACGATTTGCCCGGCTTCCGGTTCGGAAGAATGGCGCAAGGCGATGAACGATCTGCTGGTGGCGGATACCGCCAGCGAGCCGGAGCGCAAGCAACGCATGACGGCCGCTTTCAACCGCGGATACCGCACATTTGCGGCGGTTCACACCACCTGCACGTCGGCTGCCATTGCAGCGGAAGAGAAATACCGTATCGAAGGGGCAACACTGGCGCAAGAAATCGCGTCTAGGTTTGGAAATTAGAGGTTTATTAACCTCTTTTGGCCGCAGGCCGTGCCGTTTTGATAAAAGACTGTTAGAGTTGTTAACAGGGTGGTAACGAGTTGCCTGCCTGTCGAGGATGAAAGATGCAAACAAGCCGTAACGAAATCCACGATATGATCGTGCATGAAAAAATGCAGGTCGCTCTGGAACATCAGAACGAAGCATGGGCCGATGGTATGGCCGATGGCATCGAGCCGGAGATCATCGCAGACGCCGCTATTGCTCTGGCCATGCGCGAAACCGTCCGCATGCATGGCGAAGCAGGCGCTGAAGCCATGCTCGAATCGCTGCGTCAGCGGATGCTCGAGGGCGAATTCTCCCCTCACCGTATTATTCAGTAAGCCGGAGTTCAGTCATGTCTTGCTTTAGCAAGGGGCTTTTGCGCTCTTCTGCCGCGCTTTCCTTGATGTTGTCGCTGGCCGTTGCCAGCGTGCCCCATGGTGCCTACGCGCTTTCCGAGCTTCGCCCGGCACCGGACGCTGCAAGTGAGAGCGAAAAGCCCGCAGACAAGCAGCAGCCCGTTGAACCGAAAGCAGTGGAAGGTGATTCGGACGGCATTCCCCTGCCGGATCCGCTGGTGAACCGCTCATCCGGACAGCAGACCGACGCGCCGCAGATTTCCGCACAGATCGAACATGACATCAGCAAGGCACCGGAACCCGTGCGTCGCCTGCGCCAGCTCATCATTGATGCCGCCTCCACTGGCGACATCGAAAAGCTGCGTCCGCTCGTCAATACCGGCCCTAACCAGGCCCGCGTGGATGGTGACAACGGCAACGACCCAATTGCCGCTCTGAAAAGCTTTTCCGGTGATCCCGACGGGCTGGAAGTGCTCGCCATCATCATCGACCTCCTCTCCACCGGTTATGCACGTGTGGATGCTGGCACCCCGGATGAAATGTATGTCTTCCCCTATTTCGCTGGAAAGTCGCTGACGACGCTGACGCCACCGGAAAAGGTGGAACTGCTGCGCATTATCACGGCAGGCGATTTGGCCGACATGCAGGAATATGGCAATTACAGCTTTTACCGCATCGGCATCTCGCCGGATGGCCAGTGGAAGTTCTTTAGCGCCGGCGACTGAGGTCACAACGCTTGCTGTTGATGCTCAAAAACCCTAACTGTTCGGGTGACAACCAACCCGAACGGTAAAGCACATGTCCTCCGCCTTCTTAGCAGACCGCGCATTCATTCATGTCTCCGGCACCGGAGCCACGGATTTCCTGCAAAATCTGATCACGCCCGATCTCGACTCACTGCCTGAGAGCGAAGCACGCGTCGGCGCGCTGCTGACGCCGCAAGGCAAGATCATGTTCGAATTCCTGATCTGGCGGAATGGTGACGGTTATGTTGTGGAAACGGGTGCCGACCAGCAGGACGCGCTGCTGCGTCGCCTGACCATGTACAAGCTGCGCGCGCCGGTGGATTTGAAGGCGGACGAAGCCAAGGGCGCTAGCGTATTCTGGGACGAAGCCCCACCCGAAGGTGCCGTTAAAGATAGTCGTTTCGCCAAGGCCGGCATAGAACTCTATCGGCTACCTGGTTCTTCCGCCCCTGGCGAAGCCTCCACCTATGATGCCCTGCGCACCGCCAACGGCATCGTCATCGCTGGTATCGATTACGCGCTGAGCGACGCTTTTCCACATGATGTCCTAATGGACGTGAATGACGGCGTGTCGTTCAAAAAAGGCTGCTTCGTCGGTCAGGAAGTCGTCTCGCGCATGAAACACCGTGGTACCGCACGACGCCGCGTGGTCATCGTGACCTCTGAAGCTGAACTCCCCGCTACCGGCACGGAAATCGTCGCGGGTGGCAAACCTATCGGCACGCTTGGCACCGTCAGCGGGAAGCAGGGTCTGGCCATCATCCGCACGGATCGCGCCGCAGATGCCATGGCGGCTGGTACGGATATCACCACGGAAGGCATCGCCGTGACCGTTACCCTGCCCGCATGGAGCGGCCTCAGCTTTTCCGCTGTCGATCCGTCAGCCACTGCGGAAGACTGAGCGTGGCGACCTCAAAAACACCCCGCGCATGGCAGCGCATGCTTTCCGGCAGGCGGCTCGACCTGCTGGACCCCTCACCGCTCGACGTGGAACTGGCGGATATCGCCCATGGTCTTGCCCGTGTGGCGCGCTGGAACGGCCAGACGCACGGCGACCATGCTTTTTCGGTTGCGCAACACAGCCTGATCGTCGAGACGGTATTTTGCCGGATGAATGCTGCTGCCACGCCTGACGATATGCTGATGGCGCTGCTGCATGATGCGCCGGAATATGTCATCGGCGATATGATCTCCCCGTTCAAATCCGTGGTCGGTGGCGGCTACAAGAGCGTGGAAAAGCGGCTGGAAGCCGCCGTGCATCTGCGCTTTACCCTGCCGCCGCATGCCAGCCGCGATCTCAAGGACCGAATCAAGAAGGCGGACACTGTGGCCGCCTATTTCGAAGCGACCGAACTTGCCGGGTTTTCCATGGCGGAAGCACAGAAGTTTTTCGGCCTGCCACGCGGTATCACCAAGGACATGATCGAGATAGACCCCGTGCCGGCCCTTGAAGCCCAAAGCCGCTTCATCGAGCGCTTCGAGGCCATCGATGTGCTGCGAAAGGGCAAGGCATGAGCCAGATCGTTGTCTGCCCTCTCTCCCGTATCGCGGAAATGGCCGTGCGTCATAAATCGCGGGAAATGGTGACGTTGATTGCCAAGGAGCAGGCCTTTCATCGCCCTGCAGTGATTTCCGCAGACCGGCATCTGACGCTGCAAATGAACGACATCACCTTCAAAGGCACCGACAAGCTGATTGCGCCTGACGATCTGCATGTTCAGCAACTGTCGATTTTGCCCATGGCTGGGACCAATCGGCCCCGCTGCTGATCCATTGCTGGATGGGCGTTTCCCGCTCTCCGGCAGCGGCCATTATCGTCGCTCTCGCGGTCCAGCCCGAGCAGGACGATGCGGCCCTCGCCGCACGGCTTCGCACCGTCTCCCCCTATGCCACACCCAATGCCCGCATCATTGAAATCGGCGACCGGCTGCTGGGTCGTGGCGGTGCTCTGATTGCCGCGATCAAGACAATTGGGCGCGGTGCGGATACGGATGGCAACGTGCCCTTCGTGTTGCCAATTGCCGAACCCAGTTAGGGCCTTTGGCGACAACGAACGGACTGGCATGATTTTATCGCGGATAAACCGGGAGCGCGGTGCACCCTCCCGGTTTTGCGAAATTAAACGGCCGCATAACATGCGACAGGTCTGTCACCAAATCAGACGCTGATAGCCTGCAAAGAGACATCCTCGTCACTGTTGACGGCCTGGTAGGCCCTGGCAATTTCTTCCAGACGCGAGATGAGATCGTCAAGCGAACTGCTGCCTTCGCTGCTGGCCGTCTCATTGGACATAGCTGGCGGCGGAGGGCCTTGTGGCTGTTCCTGTGCCTTCAGCTCTTCCACGCTGATTGTACCGTCACCATCGCTATCGATCGCACCAAATAGGTTGGTCGCCATATCCTCTGTCACGTCATCGGGACGCCCGGCTAGAAACTCGGCCTGAGAGACAACACCGTCGCCATCCGTATCGAGCGCGGAAATATCGGCAGAAGCCGCTTCATCGCTATTGAATTCGCCTGGAGGAGGAGGTGGCGGGCCGTTACGCCCCGACTCCTTCGTTGCCAGTTTTTCTGCGCTGATGGCACCATCGCCGTCGCCATCCAGATGCGTAAAGAGCGTATCGGACATCTCCTCCGTGAAATCATCAGGCCGACCTGCAGAAAACTCGGCTTGAGAAAGCGCACCGCTTCCATCCGTATCAAGACCGGAAAAATAATCGGCGTCGGATTGCTCACTCGTATCGCTCGACGCTGCACTTTGCGAAAGATTGAGGACGAGGGTCATCAAGGTCGATAGGAACTGGTTGATCGCGCTGCTGCTATCTGCGCTGTCGGAACTTACATCTGAGCTTGCGGAAGAGCTACGCGACGAGGATGCGCTGCTCTCATCGTAATCGACAGTGCTCTCGCTCGTTTTTCCGAGGCCACCAAGGCTTCGATTATATTGATAATTGGAAACAGATGAAATGGTCGTCATTAATGGTCTCCCTGTCGGAGCAAATTTTTTCAAACATTTTGGGGGGACATGTTCGCGCCACGCAATAAATGCGAACGCGTACACGCTAATGTGATTCACGCTCAAAACCAAAAGAATTTGTTAACCATTATTTTTCATAATTATGCAGAAAAAACTAATAAAGTTTTAAGGATTTTGCTCACGTGAGAGCCCTGTCGCGGCATGGTTTCGCATCATAGATGGAGCAAAACGGGCATCACGTCGTTACCATTTCAGAAACAACAGCAGGAGACTATGATTGATGGACCAGCAGGCAACCGATATTATCGTCGCATCACAGGCGGCACTTCGCCAAGCAAGCGCGCTGATGGTTCAATATTCCTTCTCGATCGTCGGCGCTCTTATACTGCTCATCATCGGCTGGGTTGCAGCGATGTTGTTACAGCGCTGGTCCTATGAAGGACTTTCCCGCATCCGTGGTTTCGATGAAACGCTGGCGCGTTTTTTCTCAGGCATCGTTCGTTATGTCGTCCTTATTCTCGTGCTCGTCATGGTGCTCGGCCAGTTCGGCGTGCAGACCGCCTCCATCCTCGCTGCACTGGGTGCCGCAGGCTTGGCCGTTGGCCTCGCACTTCAGGGGACGCTTCAGAACATCGCCGCCGGCATCATGCTTCTAGTGCTTCGCCCGTTCCGCGTCGGTGAATATATCGAAACCAGCGCTGTTACCGGCACCGTCGTTGAAATCGGCCTCTTCGCCACGGAGCTGAAAACCAGCGATGGCCTCTACCGCCTAGCACCCAATTCCACGCTCTGGAACGTGCCAATCACCAACTACAGCCGCTTCCCCTCCCGCCGCCACGAACTCAGCGTCACCGTGCCAAAGGGCGAAAGCACCGCCGATGCCCAGGACATGCTGATGACCATCGCCCGCTCCGACAGCCGCGTGCTTCTGGACCCCGCGCCAACCACTTTTATCGATTCCGTCAGCAATGACGGCGCGACGGTGACATTGCGTTACTGGGCCCGCAGCGAAAACTGGTTTGCGACTACCCGCGACGTGACCAAGGCGCTGAAGGCAGCGTTTGATGAGCGGGATGTGCAGGTGAGTGCCGAGGGCGCTTAGGCACCGTTTATTGAAGTAGATGGCGCGCGACACATGGTATAAAGTTCCATCATGGAAAAAGCCGTTGCCATAGAAGAGCTCAAGCGACGCGCCGATGCGGTAAAGCGCATGGGCGCTACGACGCTTTACCTGTTCGGATCGACAGCACGGGATGAGGCGCTGATTTCCAGCGATCTGGACCTCTTTATCGATTACGATCCCGCAAAGCGCTTTTCGCTTTTTGATCTTGTCGGCATCAAACAGTTTCTGGAAGAAGAGCTATCGGTAAGCGTGGATGTCACCACGCGCACCAGCCTTCATCCAATGCTGAAAGGCGACATCGAACAATCCGCAATCCGGATTTTCTAATGGTCAAACGCAGGGTAGATTTGGTTCTTGTCGAGATGCTGGATGCAATTAATGGCATCGAGGTGCATACAACCGGAAAGACCATAGAGGATTTCGAACGCGATTGGTTGCTGAAGCTGGCCATCCAGCGCGCATTGGAAATCATCTCGGAGGCCTCCCGGCACATCCCCGACGATTTACTGACCACCGTACCTGACGTGCCCTGGAAACAAATTCGCGGCGTCGGAAATGTCCTTCGCCACGAATATCACAGGGTTGCCGACGATGTCGTTTGGGCGGTTGTGACCGAACACATCACACCGCTCAAAAATGGCGTTCAAAGCATTCTGGATACCTTGGAAGAGACGCGCTCCTAACGCTCTCTTCTACTGCCCCATCGTGGACCGGTGCGCCCAGCCTGTCATGCGTCTCTCAACCCACGCCATCAGTGCGTACATGACGATGCCTTCTACGGCCAGCATCAGCAGACCGGCGAAGACGAGCGGCACGTTGAACTGGCTTTGGGCCGAGCTCATCATGTTTCCCAAGCCGTAGTTGGAGGCGACGGTTTCTGACACTACCGAGCCGACGAAGGCGAGTGTGATGGCGATTTTGAGGGAGCCGAAGAAATAGGGCATGGAGCGGGGAATGCCGACTTTCAGCATGATGTCCATTTTCTTCGCGCCCAGCGCCCGCAAAACGTCCTCGGTTTCCGGCTCGATGGTGGCAAGGCCGGTCGCGACGTTGACGACGATGGGGAAGAAGGAAATCAGAAAGGCCGTCAGCACCGCAGGTACGGTGCCAATGCCGAACCAGATGACGAGGATGGGCACCAGCGCGACTTTGGGAATGGCGTTGAAACCGATCATCAGCGGATAAAGCCCGGCATAGATGGTCTTCGACCAGCCGATGAAAAGGCCGATTCCCAGCCCGGCAACCACTGCCAGCGCAAAGCCGAGCGTCGTCGTGTACAGCGTTTGCAGCGAGTTTTTCCAGATCGGCGACCAGTATTGAATGATGGCCTGGCCGACCCGCACCGGTGATGGCAAAACGGTCTGCGGCATTTTCAGCGCATAGACCAGCAGTTCCCACGCAAGAAAAAGCGCAAGGGTATAGAGCCAGGGGGCAGCCTTGACCCAGTTCACACGGGCGACCAGCGGCAAGCGGGGTTCCTTGGTAACGGTGTTTTCAACAACCGCGCTCATGCCGCCACCCTCGCCTTGGCGATCTCACCGTGCAATTGCTGAACCATTTCGTTGAAGCTCTTTTCATACATCAGATCGAGTTGGCGCGGGCGGGCGAAAGGCACCTTGTGTTCCGCCAGCACCCGGCCCGGTCGTGCGCTCATCACGAAAATCTTGTCGGCCAGAAATGTTGCCTCACGCAGATCATGGGTGACGAGAATAATGGTGACGCGCTTGGCGGCGTGCAGATCCCTGATGACGCACCACAATTCCTCGCGGGTGAAGGCATCCAGCGCGCCGAAGGGCTCGTCCAGCATCAGCAAGTCTGGCTCGTGGATCAAGGCGCGGCAGAGATTGGCGCGCTGCTGCATGCCGCCGGAAAGCTGCCATGGAAACTTGGAGCCAAAGCCTTTCAGTCCAACGATTTCCAGCAGACGCTCCGCCTTGGCGACATATTCAGCCTTGTTCGCCCGCAGTCGGTGGCGGTGTTTTTCAACGATTTCCAGCGGCAGCAGAATGTTTTCCAGCGTCGTGCGCCATGGCAGCATTGTGGGGTTCTGAAACGCCATGCCGACGATGGACACCGGCTCCGTCACCTGCTTGTTGGCGACGATGACATTGCCTTTTTGCGGAATATGCAGGCCGGTGACCAGCTTCATCAAGGTCGATTTGCCGCAACCGGATGGACCGACGACGGCGGCGAACTGGCCCTTTTTGACCTTGAGATCAAGACCTGAAACGGCAAGCGTACCAGATGCCCCGCCATAGCGCATATCGACGCCATCGATTTCAACCAGATGAGGCATGCTTGTTCCTGTCTTCACTTTCTCGGAGAGCCGTTCTTTTTTCCGTCATTCCGGCCCTGAGCCGGAATCCAGCGGCACCGCGTCTGCGGTGCGAAAGAGTCTTTTGCGATCAAGGACTTGATCGCACTGGACCCCGGCTCAAGGCCGGGGTGACGGCAGTCTTAAGGTACTCGACACACCATCAAGGCAACAGGCGCTCATTCTTCGGCGGCAGATAGCTGGCGTCGAAAACCTGCTCGGCCTTCACATTGCCCTTGAGGCCGACGGAGACTTTCAGCGTTTCCATGGAAGCTGCCAGACGCGCCGGGTCGACGCCGCCCATGCCATTCTCCACCACGTAAGGTGTCTTGATGTTCATGGCATTGGCCATGGTCAAACGCTGCAATTCGATATCGCTGTTCAGCGTTTCGTTGCGCTTCAACACGGCGGCCACGCCCTCTTCCGGGTTCTTGACCGAATCGGCAAAGCCCTTTGCCAGCGCCTTCAGAAAGCCCTTCACGGCCTCAGGGTTTTTTTCTGCAAAATCAGTGTTTACCAGCACGGCATTGCCATAGAGATTCAAGCCGTGTTCGGCCATCAGAATGGTGGCGATATCGTCATCGGCGATGCCCTGTGCCTTCAGGTTCAGAATGACGGAGAAAGCGAAGCCGAAGACGGCATCGACGTCACCCTTTGCCAGCATAGGCTCGCGGACCGGAAAACCGATGGACTGAATATCGATCTTGCTGTCATCGATCTTGGCGACCTGCTTGAACGCCTTCCACTGCGCAAAGGCACCATCCGGCGGCGGTGCGCCCAGCTTTTTGCCTTCCAGTGATTTCGGATCACCCGTGATGCCCAGCGACTTGCGGCCCACGACCGCAAATGTCGGGCGCTCGTACACCATGTAGACGGCCTTAATCTTCTGGGTCGGGTCTTCGTCCAGGAACTTCATGACGGAATTGATGTCACCAAAACCCATCTGGTACGCGCCGGTCGCAACGCGCGGGATGGCCTCGACCGAGCCATTGCCGCTATCGATGGTGACATCGAGCCCTTCGGCCTTGAAGTACCCCTTGTCCAGCGCCAGCAGGAAACCGGCGGATGGACCTTCGAACTTCCAATCGAGTGTGAATTTGATGGGTGTTTCCGCGAAGGCTGGTATTGGGGCAGTTGCGATCGTTGCAAACATACCGATAGCGGCCAAAGCCGCTGTTTTTGAAAACAGCCTTCGCGTCAACATTCTGATTTTTTCCCTCTGGAGATTTTTATCTCGTTGGGACCATACAAACCAATTTAAATTCGGATAGCAAGCGAAAATCGCACATATTTTGCTCAAAATTTATGTCGCATAAAATATAATCAATAAGCTTCACGCTTGCGTGCAGACCGCATATTTCGCAGGCAATAGAGAAGACTGTCACGTCATTGTTCACAAAATGAACACATCGTTCTCCTGGCGTGGGATTGCCAAAAAGCTTTGCTCGAAGAACATACCGCCATGAATGAAGACACGGAGACACCGCTCATGACATCGGCCCTTGGCATCCACCACATCACCATGATTACCCGCAAGGTGCAGGCCAATGTGGATTTCTACGTCGGCTTTCTGGGCTTGAGACTGGCAAAACGCACCGCCGGCTTCGAAGATGCGATGCAGCTTCATCTGCTTTACGGAGATCATGCCGCCTCTCCCGGCTCCCTCTTGACATTTCTCGTCTGGGAGGATGGGGCGCAAGGCCGGGTGGGTTATGGCCAGACGCTGGAAGTTTCGCTCGCCATCGATCCCGCCAGCATCGGTTTCTGGCTGACGCGGGCGCTGTCTGCCGGCATCCGCACCGAAGGTCCGATGGAGGAATTCGGTGAGCCGGTCATTCGCCTGAAAGACCCCGATGGCATCATCCTGAAACTCGTCGGCACCCATGCCTTTCCAGAAGCGATCCCGCATGAAGCGCCCGGCATTCCGCTGGAACATGCCATTCGCCGCATTCGTGGCGCAACCATGCTGAGCGAAGTGCCGGAGGAAACCGAAAGCTTTCTGGCCAAGCATTTCGGCTATATCAGCGTCAGCCAGCAGGGCGCTATCCGCCGCACCGTTTCGGCCTCTGGCGATATCATCGATATCAGGGATGCCACCGGCTTCTGGTCCAGCGCACCCGGCACCGGCACGGTGGATCATATCGCCTTTCGTGCGGCAGATATGGACGAGCTGAACGAAACGCTCCAGGCGTTGAAGTCGCTCAACTCCTCGCCCACCAATGCGCATGATCGCAAATATTTTCACTCGCTTTATGCGCGCGAGCCCGGCGACGTGCTGATCGAGATGGCGACGGATGGACCCGGCATGACGGTGGACGAACCGTTTGAGACGATGGGCGAGCAACTGTTCATCCCGCCGCTGTTCATGCGCGATGAGGAGGACGTGCGCGTGGCGCTGCCGCAGTTCGCGCTGCCGGGTGAAGAACGCGTCATCTACCGCGACCTGCCCTTCGTGCACCGCTTTTACACACCGAAAGAGCCGGATGGCAGCACCATCATCCTGCTGCATGGCTCCGGCGGCAGTGAAACCAGCCTCATGGCGCTCGCCCACACGGCCAATCCGCATGCAACGCTGCTGGGCGTGCGTGGACGCAGCACGGAAGAAGGCATTGCCCGCTGGTTCCGCCGTTTTGCCGATTCGACTTTCGATCAGAAGGATATTGTCTCGGAAGCAGAAGCCTTCTCTGTCTTCATGGAGGGGACGATGCAGGCCTATGGTATCGATAAAGGCAAGCTCAGCTTCATCGGCCATTCCAACGGCGCAAATTTCCTTGCCGCTTTCTTTGCGCTCTATCCGCAATTTGCGGCAGATGCGTTGCTTTTGCGGCCCATGCCGGTGCTTGAACACTGGCCGGAAACCGATCTTTCGGCCACGCGATTGACGCTGGCGGTTGGCGAAACGGACCGTTACCGCGACAAAGGCGAAGCATTGAAACAGTATATCACCCGCGCTGGCGCGGAGGCCGAAGTGGCGCTTGTTCCGCATGGCCACGAGTTGGGACTTGATGATGTCGAGCTTGCCAAACGATGGGCAAACGCATTGCCCACAACCGGACTTGCATAAGCGGCTAGAAAAGGCTTAAAAAACAGGACCATATTCGGGGTTTTTATGACACTGTTCCTGTTTCTGCTTATCATCGGCTACGTCGTCGCCTTCTTCTACACGTTGAATGCGAGCATCAAAAACTCCAGACGGCTTTTGCTTGTCGAGACGGAGTTGACGAAGCTCAAAGCGCAGATCGCTGCGGGCGGGGTGGCAGCCCTCCCCGCGCAGGATGCAATAGCAGCCGAAGAGCAGCCGCCCGTCGACGCAGCCTTCCAAGCTGATTCTGCGCAGGAAGTATCCGAAGAAGATCAGGCAATCGCCGCGCGGGCTGCGGCAGATGAGCCGGTAGCGGATGACGCGTCGGAAACCTTCACCTTGCCTGCCACGCCCGCACGCCCGAAAGAAAGCTTCGAAAGCAGGCTGGGTGCCCGCTGGGCGGTTTGGGCCGGTGGCCTGGCGCTGGCGCTGGGCGGCATTTTCCTCGTCAAATACTCCATCGAAAGCGGTCTTCTCAGCCCCGCCGTGCGGCTTTCCATGGCAGCAATCTTCGGTCTTCTGCTGGCAGCCGCCGGTGAAGCGATCCGTCGCAAGGTTGTGCCGGGCATTGCCAGCGCCTATTCCAATGCCATGATTCCCGGCGTGCTGACGGCAGCGGGCGCGCTGACTTTGTTCGGTGTCACCTACGCGGCATACGGCATTTACGACTATATCGGGCCGACGACGGCATTCGTCATACTGGCGCTTGTCGGCTTCGCCACCATTGCCCTGTCGCTTCTCCATGGACAGGCGCTGGCCGGGCTCGGTCTTCTCGGCTCCATGGTCACACCGGCGCTGATTTCCACCGAAAGCCCGAATATCTGGGCGCTGTTCGGCTTCCTGACCGTCTCGTGGCTTGCCACGGCAGGGGCCGCGCGACGCCAGCGGTGGCATGTCGTTCCCGCTCTCGCCAATGCCGGGTTGGGCCTGTGGGCTATCGGCTACATGGTGTTTGCGCCCATTATCGAGGCCGAACCCGTTGTCGCCAGCCTGATGGCCATGATTGCCGGTTCAATCTGGATCTGGCCCGGGAAATACCCCGGTCAGCCGCGTGACATGGCAATTTATACGCCACGTTCGGACAGCTATTTCCCTGTCGTTGCAGAATTGCTCGGCCGGCCGCCGGCCAGCCTTGGTGTGACCCTGTCTTTGGCCGTCGTGCTGCCGGCGCTGGCCTTCTCGGTCATTGAAACTGCCATCACGATGCACCCGGCCTTTGCGATGGCCGTTCTCATTATCGGTCTGGCGGCGCTGGGTGCTGGCCGTAACTACGCCATCTGGCCCGCCATCTTCGCGTCGCTGGCGGCACTCGGCTGCGCCAATCTCCTGGCCGGTTTCGGCATCAATTATCTTCCGGTGCTGGGTGATGCCACGACCGCGCTTTCCACTGCTGACGCGGTTGCCGTGCAGGGACCAGTCACGCGGATATTGGGCATTTTGTTCCTGCTGTTCTCCTGGCAGGCCGTTCGGAGCAAGACGTCAAACGACCCGTCCTTCGGAACTCTCTGGGCCGTCATTGGCTCGGTCGTCCCGCTCGGTCTCGGCATCATCAGCTTCGTGCAATATGGCAACCTGACGCGCGACTGGCTGCACGCCGCCTATGGCCTGTCGGTTGGCCTCGTTCTGCTGGGTAACGCCTACTGGCTGGACCGCAAACGGGATGACGCTTTCGTCATGCCTGTCAACACCATGGTGCTTGGCTCGTTTCTGGCCTTCACCTTCGTCGTCCACACGCTGACAGAAGGGCTCGCGACGACCATTCTCATCCCTGTTATCGGCTTTGCCTATGTGCTTGCCACGCGTCAGCGCTCCTGGGCGGCGCTGCCATGGGTCATGGCGCTGGCCAGCCTTTTCGTTCTCGGTCGTATCGCCTGGGAACCCACCATCGTCGGCCCGCAGAACCTTGGCACGACGCCGGTGTTCAACGCGCTGCTGCCCGGCTACGGCATCCCGGCACTACTCGCCATCGTATCCGCATGGCTGTTGCGCGACTGGCCGGGCGTGCGGGCAAAGAATTTCCTGCAAGCTATTGCCAGCCTCATGGGCCTGCTGGCCATCGCCATCCTCGTGCGCCATGCCATGAATGGCGGCGTTCTCAACGACTCGGTGCCGACGCTGGGCGAACAGTCCATCTACACGCTGCTGACCATCGGCATGTCCGGCGTGTTGATGACGCTGGATTTGAAAAGCCCAAGCCCCATCTTCCGTTATGGCTCCATGCTGGCGGGCGTCATTGCCATGTTCAACGTGCTGGTCGCGCATTTCTTCGCGCTCAACCCTTACTTTACCGGCGAAGGCACCGGGCCGTGGCCGTTCCTCAATCTGCTGCTGATCGGTTATCTGCTTCCGGCCTTGGCCTATGGCGGTCTGGCCTGGTATGCGCGCGGCAAACGCCCTGTAGCCTATGTCACGCTGCTGGCTCTCTCCGGCGCGGCACTTGGTTTCGCATGGGCAACGCTGTCCGTGCGCCGCTTCTGGCAGGGCGAGAACATCGCGGACTGGAAGGGCTTCCTTCAGGGCGAAACCTACAGCTATTCCGTGGTCTGGCTGGTCATCGGCGTGCTGCTGCTCGTTCTCGGCTCACGCTTCAATGCCAAGAGCCTGCGGCTGGCCTCCGCGGCTCTGGTTCTGCTGGCTGTCGCCAAGGCTTTCCTAATCGATATGAGCAATCTGGAAGGCGTGTTGCGCGCTTTGTCCTTCATCGGTCTGGGCGCCGTGCTGATCGGTATCGGCCTGTTCTACCAGAAGATATTGACCGCCCAGCCAAAGCCGGAGGAAGCGCAGGGGTGATTGCGCCTGCTTTGCCCGCGTCTTAAAAGCAACCGTCCAGACGGGGGAATCACATGCAGGCACAAGCCTTTGCGCCTTACGAGCAGCTTGCCGAAACGCTGATACCGCATGCGGCGGAAGGCGACGACGGATCGCACGATCTGGCGCATATCCACCGCGTGTTCCGCAATGCCATGCGCATTCATGCGCAAGAAGGCGGCAACGGCACGGTGCTGGCGGCAAGCGTGTTGCTGCATGATTGCGTGGCCGTGGAAAAGAACTCCCCATTGCGCGCGCAAGCCTCACGTTTGGCGGCGGAAAAGGCCTCCCATATACTGCGTGACCTTGGCTGGGAGGACGCTGATATCGAGGCCGTCGCTCACGCCATTCTGACCCATAGTTTTTCCGCCAATATCGCGCCGCAAACGCTGGAGGCGAAAATCCTTCAGGATGCGGACCGGCTGGATGCCATCGGCATGGTGGGTGCGGCGCGCTGTTTCTATATTGCGGGGCGTATGGGCTCGGCCCTTTACGATCCCGCCGATCCGCTGGCAAAAAACCGCCCGCTCGACGACCGGCGTTTTGCCATCGACCATTTCGAAAACAAGCTGTTCAAGCTGGCAGACGGTTTCCAGACCGAAACCGGACGGCAGATCGCCAAGGACCGGCATGAGCGGCTGCAACAGGTGCTTGACCTGTTTCTGGATGAGATATGAGGCCCATGATGCGCATTACCGAACTCAACATCTACCCGCTGAAAAGCGCCCGCGGCATTTCGCTGGCCGAAAGCCCAATCAGCGCCGAGGGCCTACCCGGCGACCGCCGCGCCATGCTGGTCGATCCATCCGGGCAATTCATCACCCAGCGCGAGCTGCCGCAAATCGCCACGATTACCGTACGGGCTGAGCAGAACGGTTTTCATCTCTCGGTCGATGGTAAAGGCCAGGTCAACGCTGAACCCTCCGATGCCCGCATTCATGCGACCGTGTGGAAATCCGTGGTGGATGCCGCCGTTGCGACCGATGATGTCAATAACACCCTATCCGGCTGGCTTGGGCGGGATGTAAAGCTTGCCTTTTTCGATGAGCAGTCAAGCCGCAGCGCTAGCCTAGAATGGACCGGCAATGATACGCCCGTGACCTTCGCGGATGGCTACCAGATCCTCGTCACCACCACGGCATCCCTTGCCGCTCTGAACGAAAACATGGCCGCCAATGGTGAAGACCATGTCGGCATGGAGCGCTTCCGCCCCAATATCGTGCTGGAAACCGATGAGCCCTGGGCAGAAGACCGCTGGGCTGCGCTCGAGATCAACGGCATCCGCTTCGATCTCGTCAAGCCCTGCGCCCGCTGCATCATGACCACGCAGGATCAGACCACCGGCTCCCGCGACGTACCCTCTCCCATGAAGGCCATGGGCCGCCTACGCATGTCCGCCGACCGCCGCGTCCCCGGCCCGCTGTTCGGCTGGAACGTAACACCGCGCGGTGAAGGCGCGATTGCGGTGGGAGATGTGGCGAGGGTTTTGGAGGAGCGCGCCGAGGGGTGGGCGTTCAAGAGGCGGTGAGAGCGTTTACGTCGTAAGGCGATTATAGTGAATGTCAGAGTGTGGGGCTTACCCCCCTTGTAACTTCCCTTCGCCGTCCTTTGGCGTTTTAATGCCCTGTGCGGTGGCGGATGTGAGACCGAAGCCCCTTAGGGACACCAAGCCCGTGGCAGAGCCCGGTTGTGCATCCGCCGTTCCATCGAACCCGAACAGTCGCCAGGGCCGCTTGCGCGTGCAAAGCCCGATTAGGCAAGGATGGGATAAGATGGATATTATCGTTGGTATCGACGTGTCGAAGGAGCGTCTCGACGTTGCGGTTTCACCCTCTGGTGCAAGCTTTTGTGTCGGGAACGACCATGATG
>NZ_FMUD01000079.1:0-2035 GCF_900100825.1 Agrobacterium sp. DSM 25558
GTCTATGACCGTCGAGAGGATCGTGGAGATCCTGACGCCATCACGATGCGCAATGCAGCGTTTCGTATCACTCGCGGATATAACGGCGTCATTGTCGCTTCATTAAGTCTCCTGGGACGGAAAGACGCTTTACAAGATCTCGAGCTGATTTTCGTCTGTTTCAGAGAAGATTTCCAACGTCGCAACTTTAGAATTCGCTTTGAGAACAAACCCATTACACCCCAGTGATGGCGATCAAGGCGTTGCGCATGAAGTGAACCCTGCAGCCCTGCCAGGTGGCGGAAAGTACTTTCGATATGGCTGCCTTGATGCCCCCATGCGCATCGGAGACAGCAAGCTTCACGCCGCGCAGTCCCCGTCTGGTCAGCTTGCGCAGGAACTCCGTCCAGATCGCCTCGGCCTCGGCTGTGCCGACCTCCATGCCGAGCACCTCGCGTCGGCCGTCGGTGTTGACGCCCACCGCGATGATGACCGCGACAGAGACGATGCGTCCGCCGCGTCGGACCTTAGGTAAGTAGCATCGATCCAGAGATAAGGCCATTCTCCCTCGATGTGCCTGTCAAGAAAGGCCTTTACCTTGTCGTCGATCTCCTCGCAGAGCCGGGACACTTGGCTCTTGGAGATGCCGCTCATGCCCATGGCCATGGCCTTGACCAGGTCATCGACCGAACGGGTCGAGACGCCTTGGATATAGGCCTCTTGCATGACCGCCGTCAGAGCCTTCTCTGCCATGCGGCGCGGTTCAAGAAAGCTCGGGAAATAGTTGCCTGTGCGAAGCTTGGGAATGCGCAGCTCGACGGTGCGCTGGGCCAGTCGAAAACCATTCTTCTCGCCATAGCCCGCGCCGGTCTTTGTGCTGACCTCCAGCGCCATCAGCTTCTCGGCAGCAAAGCCGATCATATCCCCGAGCAAATCGCATCAGCGCAACCCGACCTTACCGGAAAACACTGGTGACCACCGCTACGCCGCCCGCTCCCTACAGCACATTGGAGGGTGCGCTCGCGAGCGGCTTCGCTATCACCCAAGTACACCACTCCGTGGGACACGATCTCAGTTACCCCGTAAAGTCGTAACTCTAGGTTCTTCGTAACCTAGGTCAGGGAATTTCGAGCCGCGGAACATTGCTAGCCAACGCAGGCACGTGCCGTATATCTGTGCCCTTTTTAGTGTTTAGGTGCGATCTGGCAGAAGAGAATGATGCACGGAATACATGTGGGCTTGCAAATATTTGGGGAATGCTTCGTATGCGTGTATAGATATAAGCTACACACTGATCTAAGGAAAAACCCAGATTGTTAGTTTTGGATCGACGTTAACAAAGGACGTTAGTGACTAGCGATGGGAGTACCAAATGAAACTCTTTCGAAGATGCGGCAAGGTGAAATAATAGGATGATTGAGTACGAGAATAACCAGTTTTTTGACGAAGAGGCTCTTTATTTTCGCTTAACTCAAGGCCTGAAAAAGGCCTCCCGAGAGGTCGTTTTCGTTGTTGGTGCACCTTTAACTGCGCCGCAAGGTGATGAAAGCCACGGGGTCGCTGACGTGCACGAAGTCACTGATATGATCCGCCGACAGTTTATAGACGATGGCATTAGCTTGGCGGCGTTCGATAGGCAGATCAAGGTTGGCAGTAATCCTTACCAGGAGGCATTCCGATTTCTTCAAGGACGTTTTGGCCAAGACGCTGCGAATGACATCGTTCAGCGTGCCGTCCTTCAATCATACAAAGGCAAACGAGAACACAATTCTGCGGGCAACAGCTTCCGCAGTGGGAAATTGGAACTGCTAGAAAACGAACTAGAAAATTGGTACTTAACGCCAGGTGTTAAAGCATTAGGAGAATTGTTGGCAACGAAGCGCTCGCCATTCAGCAAAATGACAATCACATCGAACTTTGACCCTTTGATTGGCGTTGCGATAAAGGCTGCGGGTGGCTCCAGTTGGCGCACAGCACTCCACCAAGATGGTGATTTTCAACAGAGCAAAGCTGATGGTTGTCAGATAATACATATTCACGGCTACTGGCATGGCAC